>NZ_JBEYVJ010000762.1:0-1888 GCF_040643935.1 Kitasatospora sp. NPDC047058
GGCCACTGTGACGGTTGCGGCGATTAAGGTTCGTGTGCCTGTTCGCTGTCTGAAAGAGATGCCTCGATGGTTCGTGTCACGTCGTTGCGTCGGGTGGATATCGCCGTGGTCTTCCCGGAGCTGGTGCCGTTGGCGCGGAAGACCGCGCGCCTGCACCCCGCCTGGGTGAGCCGACCGTCCACCAAGATCATGCGGCAATCGGCCAAGATCATTTGATGCGGGGTGCAGGCATTTGCCTGCGCCCCCTTGACCGCTGTCCCGTTTCCATCGGCCTGGTGCCTGCCTCGGGTGAGGTGTGGTTGCCCGGGCCCCTCCTCGGTCTGCATCGGGAACTCGCCCAGCGCCTCTTCGCCGCTGTGGTGTCCACCGCGCAACGGCGACGGCATCTTCCGGCTAGGGCGGCACTGGACGGGACGCCGGGCAATACGGTGACTGATCGAACCCTGCCACCAGCGGAGGAGATACCGCCATGGTCCACCCGTCCATCACCCGCCTCTCGGTTCTACTCGGAGAGCCGGGAACCTCGGGCGACGCCGTCGACTGGGAGGAGCTTGCCCAGACCACGGGCCTGCGACTGCCCGCCGACTACTGCGACTTCATCATGTTCTACGGCGGCGGCGAGCTGGACGAGTACCTCGGCTTCAGCACGCCGCCGGTGGTCGGCTCCCCGTACGGCGATCTCATCGATGGACTGGACTTCGACCCGAGGGAGGAGGCTGCGGCCCTTACCGGCATCGCCCCAAAGGACCCGGAGGAGAGGAGGCTTCTCCCCTTCGCGAGGAGCTCCAATGGCGACGTGGCCTTCTGGCTCTGCGACGCCCTGGACCCGGACAGCTGGGACGTCGTGGTCTTCAAGCGCCAGCACCACTACGGGGAGGAACCCTGGGTCCGCTTCGCGGCGGGCTTCGGCGACTTCCTGGCCGGCACCCTCGACGGCACGCTGCCGAACCCTTTCAGTGACAGCGGCTTCGCCAGGCCCCCGCACGTCTACCGCAACTGGCGCCAACCGCTGTGACTGATGCGGCGTTTCACGTGCGGCTGCCGGCCGCCTGGTCTCCTGGCTCGGCCGTCGAGCCTGTGCCTGCGCACACTGCTGCGGTTCGGGCCTGTCTGGCGGATCTTCGTGCGGAATGATGTGCGGGGTGACCTCGAAGCAGCCTGATGAGCGCCGGGACTTGGTGCACCAGGAGGTGCTCCAGCAGCGGGCGGCACCGGGGCTTGCCTCGGCAGCCAATTAGCCCGGCTAATCGATCCATGAGCTATTCGATCTTGTTCGGCTCTTCCCCCGACTGGTGAGCTGGCCGCATGACGAATGCGGAAACCCTCGCGCCCCCGGCCGGCTCACCGCCCGCCCGCCGCTGGTCACCGGTCCTCGCCGTCGCCCTGGCCACCTTCACCGTGGTGTCCTCGGAGATGATGCCGGTCGGCCTGCTGACCCCCATGTCCGACAGCCTCGGGGTCTCGGACGGCACCACCGGCCTCTCCCTCGCCATCACCGGCCTCATCGCCGCCGTCCTCTGCCCCTTCACCCCGGTACTCGTCGGGCTGCGCGACCGCAGGCCCGTCCTGATCGCCTTCATGCTGCTGCTCGGCCTCGCCAACGCGATCACCGCCCTTGCCCCGGATTTCGCGGTCCTGGCCGTCGGCCGGATCCTGCTCGGCGCCGCGATGGGCATCGTCTGGGGCCTCGCCGCGAGCCTCGGCCCCCGCCTCGCCGACGGCCCGCGCACCGCCCTCGCCATGACACTGATCTTCTCCGGCGTCTCCATTGCCTCGGTCCTGGGCGTCCCGCTGGGCACCTACCTCGCCGCCCTGCTCGACTGGCGCGCCGCGTTCTGGGCGCTCGCCCTGCTCGGCGTCGTCTCCGCCGCCGTGCTCGCCACCACCC
>NZ_JBEYVJ010000763.1:0-1886 GCF_040643935.1 Kitasatospora sp. NPDC047058
GGCGGACATCCGCGAGGAGGCGGCGTGGCTGGTCAAGGTGGCCGCCGCGTACACGGGTTCGCCCGCCGTGGCCCACGTCCGTGGCCGCGTGCGTAGTGAGCTCGGCGGTGCCGTGGTGCGGCGCTGACCGCGTGGAACCGCCCCGTCGCCCGGCGTCCACGGGGGACAGCGGGGCGCGGGGCGGTGCTGGTGACGGGCGGAGGGGCCGGGGCCCGGTCAGGCGTGGGCCAGGTCCGGCATCAGCTCGTACACCTGCTCGGCGCAGCCGGGATCGGCTCCCAGGCAGGCGAGCAGCTCCTCCCTGGCGGTGTCCGCCCGGTCGAGCCCGATCAGGCAACGGGCCCGCTGCAACCGGGCGTCCACGTCCTCGGTCGAGTCGAGCACCTCGTCGAGCAGCCGGAGGGCCTCGCCGTAGCGCCCGGCGTCGTGGTGGACCACGGCCAGGTTGAACCGCATGCCGGGGTCGTCCGAGAGCCCGACCGCGCGTTCCAGATCGGTGCACGCGCCGTCCAGGTCGCCCTCCTGGTACCGGAGTTCACCGAGCATGGCCCACGCCTGGGCGTACCCGGGGTCGGCGGCGAGGGCGGCCTCCCAGGCTTCGGACGCCGCCGCCGGCTCGCCGTCGGCTGCCAGCAACTGGCCCTTGAGGCAGAGGAGCTGCGGGCTGTCCGGGGTGTCCGCGAGGCCGGCCCGGACCTCGCTCCAGGCGAGCTTGTGCTCACCCGACTCGAGCAGCAGGGCCGCCCGGTTGAGGCGGGCGTCGGCGAACGCCGGGTCGAGTTCGAGGACGTAACCGAAGTCCGCCAGCGCCGCCTCGGTGTCGCCGAGTTCGGCGAGGACGTCGGCCCGGTTGAAGTACGCCTCGGGGAACGGCGGCGAGAGCCGGATGGCGCGGTCGTAGTCGGCCAGCGCCTGCTCCGGACGGCCCAGGTCGCGCCAGAGCATGCCCCGGTCGAAGTGGTACTCGGCGTAGTTGGGGTCGCACTCGATCACCGCGGTGTAGTCGGCCACGGCCTCGGTGTGGCGGCCGAGGCCCGCATAGACCTGCGCACGGTTGTAGCGCAGCACGGACCGGTGCAGCGTGTGCTCGTGGTCCTCCAGCGTCTCGTCGAGCCGGGCGATGCAGGCGTCCAGCAACGTCAACGCCTCCTCCAGGCGGCCCTGGTGGACCTCGATCAGCGCGAGCCCGTTGCGGTTGAACACGACCCGCGCCTCCCGCTCCTTCGGCTCGGGGTGCCACTTGGCGAAGGCGATCGCCTGGTTGACCCAGCTCCGGGCCAGCTGGTGGTCGCGCCGGTCGGCGTCGAAGTGCCGGGTGTGGAGCATGGCCGTGGCGTACGCGGCCTGCATGTGGACCTCGGGCGAGCTGCTGAGTGCCCGGGCCTCGTCGTACAGGGGAAGCGCCTGTTCGGCGAGGCCCAGTGCGGCGTAGGAGGTGGTCATCTTGGTGGTGAAGGCCCACCAGTGGGTCGGGCTGCTCTCGTGGGTGACCAGCCGCCGGCCGCGCTCGCCGAGGTCGAGGACGGCGTGGTAGTAGCCGAGGTCCATGCAGTGGTCGAGCGCGTGACGCAGGACGTCGGCCCCGGCGCCGGACGGGTCGCTGCCGTGTTCCGCGTGCCAGGTGATGGCGCCCAGCCGCAGGGAGGCCTCGCCGGCCGTCTCCAGCTCGGCCCGCCGCAGATCGTGCAGCCGGGCGCGCTCGGCGGGCGGCAGGGCCAGGTAGGCGGCGAGCTCGTCGGGGTCGTCGCCGACGCCGTCCCTGGCGATGTACCGGCGGCCGGGCGCGGCGTCTGCCGCGGTCCCGGCGGGGCGAAGTTCGTCTCGCTCAGGGAGACCCAGACCCCCCAGGCGAAGGTCTCACCGCTGTGGCGCACCGGGTTCTCGAT
>NZ_JBEYVJ010000764.1:0-1885 GCF_040643935.1 Kitasatospora sp. NPDC047058
ACGGTCGCGATCACCGTGTAGCGCACGCCCGGCACGGTGTCCGGCAGGGTGGCCATCTTCTGGTTGAACGCGGAGCCGACCGCCTGGTCCCGGCACACAGTCACCCCAATTGATGCGGCATCGAGGCGGGAATAGCCTGGAAGGACCGAGGGCCGGCACCACTTGCCGCAACGTCGTCCGGCACCCTCGACCGCCGCCGTCCAGAGGCTGGGGGCGCCCCATGCGACATAACCCGGCACGGGTCCTGGCCTCCTCGCGCCGCGGACCACAGCGGATTCCCCCTCGTCGACGCCGGGCCGGACGGCGGCGTGCGGCGGCGAACGTCCGACCGGCCAGCAGACGGGACGGGGCGGGACGACCGGTCTTCCTCGACAGCGTTCCGCTCGGCGCGTGGTGAGCGCCACGGAGCCGCAACCCGACAGTCAGAGAAGGCGATCACGGTGGTATTCCAGATGTTTCCCGACACCGGCCAGCTCAGGCTCGCGAAAGATGCCACCACCGGACTGGTCGCCTTCGGCGTGGATCCGACGGCGTCCTCCTGGTTCCTCCAGGTGGTGTCCATCGGGCCGAACTGCCAGCCGCTTCGCGGAAGAGCGCCGGACCTCGAGATCCGGGCGGGCCAGGGGCTGATCACGGCCGTTCCACAGGCACCCGCCGAGGCAGCCATCCCCGACGAGACCGGGACGTCCGCTGCGACCGCCTCCTGGACCCGGGACACCACCGATGTCTTCACGCTGCAGCTGAAGATCGCCGGCCACGGCGTGCCCGCCTGGAGCCTGCGGATCACGAACAACGACCCGCAGGAGCTGGGCTTCGTCTGGACGTCGGCCAGGTCCGCCGGGGACGGCCGGCAGCCGCGGATCCAGATGGACACCACGGTGCACGTCACCGTGCGGGGCACGGCACCGGACCGGGTGGTGCCCATGGCCAACATCGGTCCGGGCACGCTGACCATCGCCGGATCGGCCGGGGCGGACATGGGCGCCGGATTCACCCTGAAGAGCTTCCCGGCCGGCCTCGCTCCCAACGCCTGTGGCCAACTCGTGCTCAAGGTCGCTCCCGGCGGCTCGTCCGCCGCACCCACGCAGACCGCCAGCTTCACCCTGAACTGCAACGACACCGTGATCGAGGAGAAGACGCTCCACCTCACGCGCGAGCAGCTCAAGTCGGGGAAGGAGGGCAAGGAGGGCAAGGACAAGGAGAAGGAGGGCAAGGAGAAGGAACACAAGGACCACGTCGGCAAGGAGCTGGAAGTGCAAGCGGGCACGCTCGCCGGTTCCGCGTCCGGTCAGGGGTCCGAGCACTTCATCCCCGCGGACCAGCGCCCCGATCTCGCGGACAGCGCCCTCGGGAACGAGAACCCCGAGGCGGGGCCCGGTCGGGGGTAGGCCCCCCGCATGTGGCTGGTGCTCTGCGATCCCGGCGACCGGGCGGCGCTGTGGGCCCACGAGGGACTGCGGAAGCGCGGACTCGAGCCGCTGGAACTGCTGTCCCCGCAGGCGCTGCTCGGCTCCACCAGGACCGCGCACCGCGTCGGCCGGCACGGCGCGGACTTCGAGATCTGCCTGCCGGACGGCCGCGTCCTGGCCAGCCGGGACGTCTCGGGCGTGCTCAACCGGGTGGCCGCCGCGCCCTTCGGGATCCTGCCGTTCGCCCGGCACGCCGACGCCCTGTACGCCCGGGAGGAGCTGGACGCCCTCCTGCTCAGCCTGCTGACGTGCCTCGCGCCGGTCTCGGTCAACCGGCCCTGTGCGACCGGACTGTGCGGAGCCTGGCGGTCGGCCGCGGAGTGGACCGTACTCGCCGCACGGGCGGGGCTGCCGGTACCGCCGGCCAGGATCTCCAGCATCCCCGGTCCGGAGCCGGGCGCGTCCGTGACGCCCGG
>NZ_JBEYVJ010000765.1:0-1874 GCF_040643935.1 Kitasatospora sp. NPDC047058
GCTGTGATGGGTAGGGGAGCGTCGTGTGCCGGGTGAAGCGGCGGTGGAAACCAGTCGTGGACGGTACACGAGTGAGAATGCAGGCATGAGTAGCGATACAAGAGTGGGAAACTCTTGCGCCGATTGACCAAGGGTTCCTGGGTCAAGCTGATCTGCCCAGGGTAAGTCGGGACCTAAGGCGAGGCCGACAGGCGTAGTCGATGGACAACGGGTTGATATTCCCGTACCCGCTTTGAAGCGCCAACGCTGAACCTCTTGATGCTAAGCCCGTGAAGCCGGCCCGGAG
Source organism: Kitasatospora sp. NPDC047058 (assembly GCF_040643935.1). Lineage (NCBI taxonomy): Bacteria > Bacillati > Actinomycetota > Actinomycetes > Kitasatosporales > Streptomycetaceae > Kitasatospora > Kitasatospora sp. NPDC047058. Next base: position 287 of record NZ_JBEYVJ010000765.1, read on the forward strand.
TCTTCGGACGAAGGGACGTGGTGGAGCCGGTGACCCAACGGGGTAGTAGGTGAGCGATGGGGTGACGCAGGAAGGTAGTCCAGCCCGGGCGGTGGTTGTCCCGGGGTAAGGGTGTAGGGCGTTGTGTAGGCAAATCCGCACAACACGTAGCCTGAGACCTGATGCCGAGCCGATTGTGGTGAAGTGGATGATCCTATGCTGTCGAGAAAAGCCTCTAGCGAGTTTCATGGCGGCCCGTACCCCAAACCGACTCAGGTGGTCAGGTAGAGAATACCGAGGCGTTCGGGTGAACTATGGTTAAGGAACTCGGCAAAATGCCCCCGTAACTTCGGGAGAAGGGGGGCCATTCCTGGTGACGAGTCTTGCACTCCGAGCTGGGGGTGGCCGCAGAGACCAGCGAGAAGCGACTGTTTACTAAAAACACAGGTCCGTGCGAAGCCGTAAGGCGATGTATACGGACTGACGCCTGCCCGGTGCTGGAACGTTAAGGGGACCGGTTAGCTCAGATTCGTCTGGGCGAAGCTGAGAACTTAAGCGCCAGTAAACGGCGGTGGTAACTATAACCATCCTAAGGTAGCGAAATTCCTTGTCGGGTAAGTTCCGACCTGCACGAATGGCGTAACGACTTCTCGACTGTCTCAACCATAGGCCCGGTGAAATTGCATTACGAGTAAAGATGCTCGTTTCGCGCAGCAGGACGGAAAGACCCCGGGACCTTTACTATAGCTTGATATTGGTGTTCGGTTCGGCTTGTGTAGGATAGGTGGGAGACTTTGAAGCAGCAACGCCAGTTGTTGTGGAGTCGTCGTTGAAATACCACTCTGGTCGTGCTGGATGTCTAACCTGGGTCCGTGATCCGGATCAGGGACAGTGTCTGGTGGGTAGTTTAACTGGGGCGGTTGCCTCCTAAAGGGTAACGGAGGCGCCCAAAGGTTCCCTCAGCCTGGTTGGCAATCAGGTGTTGAGTGTAAGTGCACAAGGGAGCTTGACTGTGAGACTGACGGGTCGAGCAGGTACGAAAGTAGGGACTAGTGATCCGGCGGTGGCTTGTGGAAGCGCCGTCGCTCAACGGATAAAAGGTACCCCGGGGATAACAGGCTGATCTTCCCCAAGAGTCCATATCGACGGGATGGTTTGGCACCTCGATGTCGGCTCGTCGCATCCTGGGGCTGGAGTAGGTCCCAAGGGTTGGGCTGTTCGCCCATTAAAGCGGTACGCGAGCTGGGTTTAGAACGTCGTGAGACAGTTCGGTCCCTATCCGCTGTGCGCGTAGGAGTGTTGAGAAGGGCTGTCCCTAGTACGAGAGGACCGGGACGGACGAACCTCTGGTGTGCCAGTTGTCCTGCCAAGGGCATGGCTGGTTGGCTACGTTCGGGAGGGATAACCGCTGAAAGCATCTAAGCGGGAAGCCTGCTTCGAGATGAGCACTCCCACCTCCTTGAGAGGGTAAGGCTCCCAGTAGACGACTGGGTTGATAGGCCGGATATGGAAGCCCTGTGAGGGGTGGAGTTGACCGGTACTAATAGGCCGAGGGCTTGTCCTCAGTTGCTCGCGTCCACTGTGTTGTTCTGAAACAACGACCGCCCTG
>NZ_JBEYVJ010000766.1:0-1869 GCF_040643935.1 Kitasatospora sp. NPDC047058
GGCACTGGGTGCGGCGGCCACGGCGGGGAGGCGACGGGAGGCGTCGGGAGGAGACGGAAGCGACGCCGCAGGTCAGATCGCGGCGCCGACGGAGCGACGGCCCTTGCGCAGCGCGAACGCGCCCGCCCCGAGGCCGCCGAGCAGCAGGACGGCGCCGGAGGCGAGGCCGCCGCCGGACAGCGCCAGGCCGCCGCCACCGGTGTGCACGCCGCCGTGCGGGGCCTTCTCCTTCTCCTCGGCCTTGTGGTCCTCGCCCGTGGCGGGGGCACTCTTGTCCTGCTTCTCCTCCCAGGTCTTCTGGCCGTCCGGGGTGGCGGCCTTGTCCTGCTTCTCCTGCCAGGTGAGGTTCTTGTCCGAGCCGTCGGCGAAGGCGGCCGGGGCGCCGACGGTGAGGGCGGCGGCGACGACCGCCCCGGCGAGCAGCGTGCGTGCAGAGCGCATGATGATGATCCTTCCGGCGCGGAGCCGCGACTGCCGACACCGTGTCGGGCAAGGGGACTCACGGCGGTGCGCCTGATCCACCGTCAACCAGCCGCGCGGCCGCTGCCACCGGAGTACGGCGGCCCCGGCGGGGGTGGTGCGCCCTTCGGGTGGACTCGCGGGCGTGTTCACCCGAGTGCCGCGGGGATCCGGGTGAACCGGGTGTGGCCGCGTCCCTGGCGGTCCGGGCCCGGGGTCGGGGCGGACCCCGGGCCGGATCCTCCACGGCGCGGCCCTGGCTCCGGGCGGATGCTAGGAGCCGTCCGGGAGCGGGAACGAGAGGTGCTGGTGCACCATGACCCACGACCCGTCCCGCCGCTCGAACACCCGGGTGGCCCGCGACCAGGTCTCGACGTGGCCGCCGTCGGCCTGCGGCGCGCGGATGTGCTCCAGGCCCCAGGCGACGGCGAGGTCCCCGGCCGTGCGGACGGTCAGGTCCGGGACGTCCCAGGCGACCGGCCCGGGCGAGGCGTCGAGGCCGCGCCGGCAGACCTCGCGCACCTCCGCACGGCCCAGGTACCCGAGCGGGCCGGCGTGCTCGTAGGAGACGACGTCCTCGGCGACGGGGGCCATCAGCCCGTCCAGGTCCTTCGCGGCGGTGTCCTCCGACCACCGCCGGTGGATCCCGCGCACCGCGTGTTCCGCCTCGGTGTCCCGGGTGGCGGCGTCGCCGCTGGTGTCGGGGAAGGAGTGGTGCTCGTGCGTGACCTCCCAGCGCCCGTCCCGCCGGCGCAGCCCGAGCGTGAGCCGCAACCGGAGGGCCGGCTCCTCGGCGAAGTCCTGCGCCGTTCCGCACCGGAGCAGGGCGTGGGCGAACGCCACGTCGGCCCCGGCGGTGACCTCCAGGGACTCGATCGCGAACTCGGCACCCTGCGCCTGCCAGGTGAAGAACAGCGGCCAGGTCGCCCGGTAGGCGTCGATCCCGCGGACGCCCTGGAACGGGGGCGGGACGTCGAACATCACGATGTCGTCGCCGTGGTCGCGCAGTACGCCCGCCAGGTCGCCGCGGTGCACGGCCTCGGCCCACTGCTCGACCAGGGTGCGGATCTGCTGCTCGTCGGTGCTCGGTACGTCGTCGGACGGCATGGGCCGATGGTCGCACCGCCACCGGGCCGCCGGCCGGGAGGCGCGCGGCGGCCGCGCGGGCGGGCCGGGGAGGCCCGCGGGAGTGCTCCGCCGCTGATGGGGACCCCGGGGAACCGGATCCGGCCGGCCGCGTCTATCTTGATGGTCCACTGACACGAGAGGGAGCGGGCGATGGGCACGGTCGGTCGGAAGGCTGCCGCGGTGGCGGCGACGGGGGTTCTGCTGGGCGTGCTGGCGGCCTGCGCCTCGGCCGGTCCGCCGCACCGCCCGTCCACCCGCAGCACCCGCGGGCCGGCGCCCGGG
>NZ_JBEYVJ010000767.1:0-1860 GCF_040643935.1 Kitasatospora sp. NPDC047058
CGCCCCGGATCCGCTGCCACTGCTCCTCGGTCCACACCACGTCCGGCACCGGGCACCGGCGCGGCAGCACGATCGGCTGCAGGTGGCGCCGGTCCTGCCCTGGCGTCTCCGGACGCCTACGCCGACGCCGTCGCCACCGCCGTACGGGCCGCCGCGGCGTACTACGCCGACGGCTCCACCCCGCTCGGCGACGACGAGTACGACGCCCTGGTGCGCGCCATCGAGGCGTACGAGGCCGAGCACCCCGGGGAGGTCCTCCCGGACTCGCCGACCGGCAAGGTGGCCGGCGGCGCGGTGGTCGGCGACGTCCCGCACTCCGTGCCGATGCTCTCGCTGGACAACGTGTTCTCGGCCGAGGAGCTGGAGTCCTGGGCGGCCGGCCTGGAGCGGCGGCTGGGCCGTCCCGTGGCGGCCTGGTGCGTGGAGCCGAAGCTCGACGGCCTCGCCGTCGCCGCCCGCTACCAGGCCGGCCGGCTCACCCGGCTGCTCACCCGCGGTGACGGCCTGGCCGGCGAGGACATCACCCACGCCGCCGACGCCGTCCTCGGCCTGCCCGTGCGGCTCGCCGAGCCGGTCGACGTCGAGCTGCGCGGCGAGGTCCTGCTCACCCAGGAGCAGTTCGAGCACGCCAACGCCGTCCGCACCGAGCACGGCGCCACCCCGTTCGCCCACCCGCGCAGCGGCGCCGCCGGCACCCTGCGCGCCAAGGACCGCCCGTACCGGATCGAGCTCACCTTCTTCGCCTACAGTGCGGTGGGCCTGCCCGGCCTCGACCACACCGGGCTGCTGGCCAGGCTCGCCGGCCTCGGCGCGGGCACCGCGGCCGCCACCGCCGCCGACCCGCGGCGCTGCACCACGCTGGACGAGGTCCGCCAGCGGATCGACGAGATCGCCGCCCTGCGGGCCGCGCTGCCGTTCGGCATCGACGGGGTGGTGGTGAAGGCCGACGCGCTCGCCGACCAGGAGGAGGCCGGCTCCGGCTCCCGGGCCCCGCGCTGGGCGGTCGCCCGCAAGCTGCAGGCCCAGCACAAGGTGACCAGGCTGCTCGGCGTCGAGTGGAACGTCGGCCGGACGGGCATCATCGCGCCCCGCGCCGTCCTGGAACCGGTGGTCATCGACGGCGTCACCGTCACCTACGCCACCCTGCACAACCCGGCGGACATCGAGCGCCGCGGCCTGATGCTCGGCGACCAGGTGTTCGTCTACCGCGCGGGCGACGTCATCCCGCGCGTCGAGGCGCCGCTGGTGGACGAGCGCACCGGCGCCGAGCAGCCGATCGGGTTCCCGCAGGTGTGCCCGCGCTGCGGCGACGCCATCGACACCTCCGAGCAGCGCTGGCGCTGCGTGCGCGGCCGCGGCTGCCAGGCCGTCGCCTCGATCATCTACGCGGCCGGGCGCGACCAGCTGGACATCGAGGGACTCGGCGGCACCCGTGCCGTCCAGCTGGTCGAGGCCGGGCTGGTGGCGGACCTCGCCGACCTGTTCACCCTCACCCGGGAGCAGCTGCTCACCCTGGAGCGGATGGGCGACACCAGCGCCGACAACCTGCTCGCCGCCATCGAGACCGCCCGCACCCAGCCGCTGAACCGGGTCTTCTGCGCCCTCGGCATCCGTGGCACCGGCCGGACGATGTCGCGCCGGATAGCGGCGTACTTCGGCAGCATGGCGGCGATCCGGGCCGCCGACGCCGAGGCACTGGCCGGGGTGGACGGCATCGGCGTGGAGAAGGCGGCCGTCATCGTCGCCGAACTCACCGACGTCGCGGGCCTGTTGGACCGGCTCGCGGCCCAGGGCGTGGGCACCGCGGTCACCGCGCCGGCCGTTGCTGCGGCCGCCGCTGCGACCGCCACGGAGGCGGCC
>NZ_JBEYVJ010000768.1:0-1860 GCF_040643935.1 Kitasatospora sp. NPDC047058
CCGTCCTGGTCCTGGAGCGGGAGCTGCTGCTCCGCTCCCCGTGGAAGGCGGACCCGCTCGGGATGCGGGGGCTGTCCGCCGCGTCGGTGGCCGCGTTCCACCGCCGTGGGATGCTGCATCGGCTGCTGACGGCCTCGGGCCTCGACGACGGCCCCGGCGCGGACTCCGGCACGGATGCGGGCACGTCCGGCGCGGATTCGGGCACGGCCCCCGGTACGTCCGGCGCAGACTCCGGCGCGGACGAGCCGTCACCCCCTCGGAGCGCGGGCCACTTCGCCGGTGTGATGCTCGATCCGGCCGACATCGACGTCACCGCCCTGCCGTTCCGGCTTCCCGGTCCGGCGTCCGAGGGCGTGGTGACGACCCTCGAAGCCGTCGGGACGGCGCTGTCCGAGCGGGCGGCCGAGCTCGGTGTGGAGATCAGACGCGGTGTCACGGTCTCGGGCGTCGCCCAGGACGGCGAGCGCGTGGTCGTGCGGGGCGGCGGGCACGCGTACACGGCGCGCTGGCTCGTCGGCTGTGACGGCGGACGCAGCACCGTGCGAGGGCTCGCGGGCTTCGACTTCACCGGCAGCGAGCCGCAGTTCACCGGCTACGTCATGCTCGCCACCGTCGCCGGCGCCGACACGCTCCGCCCCGGGTTCAACCTGACGCCGACCGGCATGTACCTGCGCATGCCGGCGAAGGACTACATCGGCGTGCTGGACTGCGACGGCGGCGCGTTCGACCGCTCGCAGCGGCCGACCCGCGAACATCTCCAGGCGGTTCTGCGCCGGGTGTCCGGGACCGACGTGACACTGGACGAGGTGCGACTCGTGTCGACCTTCACCGACCGGGCGATGCAGACGACGACCTACCGGAAAGGGCGGGTCCTGCTCGCCGGGGACGCCGCGCACATCCACTCCCCGCTCGGAGCGCAGGGCCTCAACCTCGGCATCGGCGACGCGATGAACCTCGGCTGGAAGCTCGCGGCGACCGTGCACGGCCACGCCCCGGACGGGCTGCTCGACAGCTACACCCGCGAACGCCATCCGGTCGGCGCGGCAGCCCTCGACTGGACGCGGGCACAGTCCGCGGTCATGAAGCCGGACCTGCACGGCCAGGCGGTCCAACGAGTGGTCCGCGACCTGATCGGGACGCGTGACGGAACGACCTACGTGTTCATGAGGGCATCGGGGGCGACGAGCCGCTACGACCTCGGCGGCGAGCACCCGCTGGTCGGCCGCGACGCACCGGACCTCCGCCTGGAGGACGGCACCCGCCTCGCGGACCTGATGCACGACGGACGGGGTGTCGTCCTCGACTTCACCGCCGACCAGTCGCTGCACGGTGCGGCCACGCGGCGGGACAGCCGGCTCCGGTATGCGGTCGGGCCGGCGCGGAACGGCCTCGGGCTGGCTGCCGTGCTCGTCCGGCCCGACGGCACGGTCGCCTGGGCGATCACCGGCCGCCCTGACCACGCGGAGTTCGAGCGGACCGCGGAACGCTGGTTCGGTGCCGCCGACCGCGGGGAGCACGCGTGACCAGCACCCTCGGGCCCCTGGACAAGTGCACCAAGGACCTGAAGGAGGTCAACGGCTGGCACGCCCAGGCCCTGGAGCGCGTCGGCCGGCTGCGCGGCGAGCTGGAGGCGGCCCGCCGTCAGCACGGCCGCAACAGCACCGAGGCCAGGAAGGCCGAGAAGAGTCTCGCCGACGCCGTCAGGACGGCCCAGGAACTGGAGAAGGACATCGCCGAGCTGCAGAAGGAGATCGGCCGGATCGAGGACCGCCTCGGCGACCTGTGACGACGGCTGCGGCCGCCGGGCTCGCTTCCGCACCGCCTCCCGGTCGCCGCTCCCACGGCGGCCGGGAGGCCGCC
>NZ_JBEYVJ010000769.1:0-1849 GCF_040643935.1 Kitasatospora sp. NPDC047058
ACGGCCGATGGCGAACAGCTCGATGGCACCGGTCGCCGGGTTGTACACCGCGGTCGGCGCGCCCGCGAACTGCCAGTCCGTGATCATGGACCAGCTGCTCCACGTACCACCGTTGGTGCTGTAGGAGTGGGCCATCTTGCCATCGGTGCGGACGGCGAAGACCTCGGCGGTCTTGGTGGCGGGGTTGTAGACGGCGGCGGGGCTGCCGGTGAACTTGTCGGAGCCGATGGGGTACCAGGTGCTCCAGTTGTTGGCGGCGGTCCAGTAGGCGTGGGAGAGGGTGCCGTCACGGCCGATGGCGAACAGCTCGATGGCACCGGTCGCCGGGTTGTACACCGCGGTCGGCGCGCCCGCGAACTGCCAGTCCGTGATCATGGACCAGCTGCTCCACGTACCACCGTTGGTGCTGTACGAGTGAACGACATGGCCGTCGGCGTCGAGTGAGAAGACCTCGGCCGTCTTGGTGGCCGGGTTGTACACCGAGCTGCCCGCAACAGGGTTCGCGGTCAGGGTGTCCCACCACCCGCTGCTGACCTGCTGGACCCAGCCGGCGAGGTCGTCGACGCGCGCGGACTGGGCGCCGGTACGGGTCTCGCTCGCCGGAGTTCCGAAGCAGCCGCCGTGCCAGGAGCGGGACGCGACTGCGACGACCTCTGCCTTTCCGTCCTTCTCCCGCAGGAAAGGGGCACCAGCTGCACCGGCGCAGATCGCCGCAGCGCCGGCCGCGGGTGCACTCTCGACACCGGTTGCGCTGACGGAGCCCACGGTGTGGGTGGTGGTGTGCTGGCCGGCGGCCCTCCATTGCGTGGCGGTGCGGCCGTAGCCAGGCACCCGCAGACTCTCCTCCGTCACGGGCGCCGTGCCGGAGAGGACGGCCGGAGCGACATTCATGACCGGGGTCGCAAGGCGGGCCAGGACGACATCACGGTCGGCCCGGGGGACGAGCTCGCTGATCTCGACGCTCTGGCCACCGACGGCCAGAGTGCTCCTCGTCGCAGGCGCGCCCTGGCCGAGGGTGCCGTCGGTGAAGCAGCCGGCCGTCGTCAGGGCCCAGTAACGGTCGACGAGAGTGGCGGTGCAGGACCTCGAGCCGGAACGGCCGGGCTGCCCGACGACGACCAGTCCGACCGCGGGTAGCTCACCGGTGGCGGCCGGTGTAGCTGGTCCGTCGGTGGCGGACAGTTCGAGCAGGGTGGCTCCCTCGGCGGAGGAGCCCTCACCCACGGGGTTGTAGTAGTTCTTGCGGAGGTCCATGCTGCTGACCGAGCCCCCCCTGTTCAGGGTGGCCCTGACCGTATGGTCATCGCCCTTGAGGCTGTAGACCTTAGGAAGTTCCAGCGCCAGGTAGCCGCTGGGACCCGTGACGCGGAAACAGACCTTGGTGGGGCCGACGTCCAGGGCCCGGCTGAACACCTCCAGCAGGCTCTCGGGCGACGTGCAGTCAGCCAGCTGGATGTTCCCGTCACCGGACTTCAAGGTGACGTGCTGCTGCGCCAGGATCTCGGCGGCCCCCGGGTAGGCAAAGTCTTCTACCGCGGGCGGCGCCACGGCCTCAGCGGCCGCAGCAGGCACCGAGCCCGCGACCGCAGGTATCGCCAGCATGGCGCCGAGGGGCCATGCCAGTCTTCGGGTCATACGCACAAGCACTCCCAAAAGAACATGCCTGAGGAGCACTCGTGCCCCCCATGGCAGATGAATTGCCAAGCGGACGCTATCGGCTGCGATCTGGAGCGTCAAAAACGTTACAAGTTTGATGGACTCAAGGCTGATCGAGGCGCCACGCTGCATGACGTCCTGCTCATAAAAGCCGTCCGAGTCGAACGACGTGGTGTCCTCGGTCTCTTCGTTC
>NZ_JBEYVJ010000770.1:0-1846 GCF_040643935.1 Kitasatospora sp. NPDC047058
ACCCACACCGAGGTCCTGGAAGTCTTCGCCCACAACGTCGACCGGCTGCGCACCGTCCTGTTCAAGGCCCTCGAGCAGCTGCCGGTCGTGCGCGAGTGCCCGTGCCGGAGCGCCCTGGACGGCCTCACGACCGGTCTTCCCGGCGTCCCCGGCGACTGACCGGCCGGTCACGGAGACCGACCACCCGGTCACGGAGGCCGGTTGACCGGTCACCCCGCCGCCACCGCCCGGCCAGCGCCACGAGCAGCGCGACGACGGCGGTGGCGGCGAGCACCAGCAGCCAGTTGCGCAGGTACGGCAGCGGCAGCACCGACGGGTTGCCGTGGTCGTCGTCGGCGCGCAGCACCGCGGGCAGCCCGACCGCGGTGACCGCCGCCGCGACGACCAGCCAGCCGCGCAGCACCGGCCCGCGCACCAGGAACGCGCCGAGCAGGCAGACCAGCGGCACCCAGAGCCCGTCGTGGACCACCAGGGCGCCTGCCGCCCACACCAGCACGCCCACCGGGTCGGTGATGTAGGGGTCGCCGAGCATCCCGTACAGGCCGTAGCCGGTCAGGGCGAGGCCGGCCACCAGCAGGAGGCCGCGGATCCGGGCCATCAGCCCATCACCTCGATCCGGGCGACCCACTTGGTCTGCAGGACCCCGGGCCGGTTCGGCGCGATGATCCGTGCGGGGAAGCCGTGGTCCGCCGTCAGCACCTCGCCGTTGACGCGCAGCGCGAGCAGGCTGAGCGGATCGTCGGCGTACTGGGCGGGCATCTCCATCACCCGGTACGGGCCCTCGGCCTCCAGCGAGGTCACCCGCACGGCGGTGCCGGCCGGGATCCCGGCGCGGGCCAGCAGATCGGCCACCCGGACCCCGGTCCAGCGCGCGCCCGCGCTCCAGCCCTCCACACAGGCGATCGGCAACTCCACCTCGTACTGCGGGAGTTCGTCGAGCTCGGCCAGGGTCAGCGCGTACGGCCGCGGCCCGTCGACCCGCAGCCGCCAGTCGGCCGGCACGGTGACCGTCCCGGCCTGGGCGGCGGTGCGGTTCACCGGAAGGCCCTGCGGGCCGACGTCGGGGCGGCGCGGGGCCAGCAGGTCCAGCCCGCTGAGCCAGGGGACGGACTGCCCGGCGGTGACGAGCGTGACCGCGCCGACCGCGGCGGTGGTCGTGGCGAGGAAGGCCCGGCGCCCGGCCAGGGCGGGCACCGCCCGGCGCCACCAGTTCGCGGCGATGAGCGGCGCCTTGACGGCCACGTGGACCAGCAGGCCGCCGGTGGCCAGCCAGCCCAGCCAGAAGTGCGTCTGCCGGAACGGGAACGGCCACGGGTACCACTGCAGCGTGTTCAGCAGGCCGGTGAACAGTTCCAGCAGCGTGGCCGCCACCAGGACGGCGATGCCGAGCCGTTCGAGGGCGTGCAGGACGCTGCGGGCCGGCGGCCACTCGAAGAGCCTCGGGTAGACCGCCCACAGCTTCGCGCCCGTCAGCGGGATCGCGGCCAGCCCGCTGATCACGTGCAGCCCCTGGGTGACCCGGTAGCCGTTCACCGGCCGGACCGGCAGATGGCCCGCCAGCCAGGAGGGCGGGTCCTGGAGCAGATGGCTCGTCAGGCCGGTCAGGAAGCAGACGACCAGCGCGCCGCCGAGCCAGCGCCCGACCACCACCGTGGTGCGCGGCTCGTGCAGGGGCGAGGTGAAGGCGCCGTCGCGGAACGGGCCCCGGCGCAGGGCCTCCGGCGGGGACGGCAGCGCCGGGTCGTAGCGGCGGCGGGCAGGGGAGGGATCGGAGTTCACGTCCCCCATCGAAGCGTCCCGGCACCGCCCGCAGGCGGTTCGACGTGCTTACGGAATCCGAACGGCG
>NZ_JBEYVJ010000771.1:0-1844 GCF_040643935.1 Kitasatospora sp. NPDC047058
CGCGCGCAGCGCCTGCGCGGGGACGCCCGCACCGGCCGCCGTCAGGGGCGGCCGGTGCGGGGTGAACGCCGAGGGCTCCGGTGACCGCTAGGCCGGGTCCCGGCCGCTCCTCGCCGCGGTCCCGGCCGCTCCCGCTAGATCACCCCCGCCTGACGGGCCGTCTCCTCGAAGGCGCGGGCCACCGGGCTGCCGCGGTACGGGGTGAGCCGCCGGTGGAAGTCCCGCACGTACTCCAGCGAGCGGGCCGAACGCATCTCGCCGGCCGCCCGCAGGGCGTCGGTGGCCATGGAGCACGCCTCGTCCAGGTCGCCCATGCCGAGCCGGGCGGTGGCCAGCACCAGCCGGCAGAAGATCCGGCTGCGGGCGTAGGCGGGCGAGCGCAGCCGCAGCGACTTCTCGGCGTGCTGGGCGGACGTCCGCCACTGCTGGAGGTCGCGGTAGCAGTGGGCGAACTCGTCGGAGAGCTGGGCCTCGTCGAAGTAGCGCGCCCAGGAGGGCAGCTCGTCCCCGACCCGGGCCGCGGCCAGCGACCGCTCGGAGCGCACCAGCGCGGTGGTGCAGGCCCGGACGTCGCCGAGCAGGCCGTGCCCGCGCGCCTCGGCGGCGTGCAGCAGCGCCTGCACGGTGGGCGGGACGGCGGTGCCGACGCCCTGCTGGGCGACCCGGGCCAGCTGGACGGCCTCCCGGCCGTGGCCGAGGTGCACCGCCTGCTGGCTCATCGTCACCAGCACGTACCCGCCGAGCGCGCGGTCCCCCGCGGCCTGGGAGAGCCGCAGCGCCTGGACGAAGTAGCGCTGGGCCAGGCCGTGCGCGGCGATGTCGAAGGACGTCCAGCCGGCCAGCCTGGTCAGGTCGGCGACGGCGCCGAACAGCGCCCGGCCGATCTGCTCGCCGTACCGGCCGCGCAGCATCGGCTCGGCCTCGCTCTCCAGGTACCGGACCAGCGCCTGGCGGGCGTGGCCGCCGCCGTAGGCGTGGTCCAGCGCGCGGAAGAGGTCGCCGACCGCGCGGATGGCGGCGATGTCGCCCCGGCCGACCCGCAGCGCCGGCCGCGGCTCGCGGGCCGGGTCGGTGTAGGGCGGCTCGACGGCGATGGGCGGGCGGCGGCTCTGGGTCGGCACCCGGCCGAGGGCGCCCGCCCCGGCCTGGGCGGCCGCGGCCGCAGGGCTGGCGGTGGACCGGACGACGGGCGCCGGGGGTCCGCCGAGCGCCGGGCCACGGGCCGGGACTGCGGCCGGCGCGTTCGGGGCGGCGGCCTGGCTGCCGGCGGCGTCCGGCCGGGGCAGGGTGGAGCCGTCCCGGGCGACCCGCTCGTCGGTCCGGCCGATCAGCCAGTCCCGGCTGGGGACGACCAGCCCGGCCGGGGTGAAGGCGATCCGGCGCAGCTCGGACTGCGGGCCGTTGTCCTTGCGCCACATGCTCGCCACGATGTCCACCGCCTCCTGCGGCGTCTCGGCGAACTCCAGGCCGGCGTAGACCGGGGCGCAGGCGTCCAGGCCGAGGTCCTGGGCGGTGAGGCGGCGGCCGAGCCGGCGGGTGAAGACCTCGGCGATCAGCGCGGGGGTGGCCCCGCGCGGCTGCTGGCCGCGGAGCCAGCGGGTGACGGAGGTCTTGTCGTAGCGCAGGTCGAGCCCGTGCTCCAGGCCGAGCTGGTCCACCCGCCGGGCCAGGCCGGCGTGCGAGAAGCCGGCCTCCTCGATCAGCGCGGCCAGCTGGCCGTTCTGCGGGCCGGAGTGGCCGGCCGCGGGCGGCGGCGGCGCGGGTGCGGGCACGACCGGCTCGTCCGGCTCGGCGGCGGCGCCGAGGTGCGGTTCGCCCCGGTGCGGTTCGCCCCGGTGCGGTTC
>NZ_JBEYVJ010000772.1:0-1843 GCF_040643935.1 Kitasatospora sp. NPDC047058
GTCGTCGACGCGCAGGTCGAGCTGGCGGCGGATCTTCGCGGCGACGTTCTCGTGGTCCCAGGTGGGCGACACCAGAACGATCCGCCCCTCGATGACCTGGGCCCAGGGGTGGTCGATGAGCTGCACGGCGTACTTCAGTGCGGCCTCGTGGTCCACGTCCGCGTACGCGATGGGCTGTGCGCTCAACCGTCCGTTCCCTCCGCACCGGGCCACCAGGGTGTCCCGCCGGACACCCACGCCCCCACGGTAGCGGCTTGTCGGCACCCAAGGGACCGGTCCGGCTGAAGGGGCACGCGCCGTCCCCGGCCCCGGGACGGAGCCACTCCCAGCGGCTGCGGCCCGGCCGCTCCCGGCCGCCGTCGGCCGGGCCGGCGTTCGAGTCCGCGGCAGTGGCATCGGTGGCGCCCGGGCCGGTGACGTGGTGCGGGCCGTACATCCGGAGCCCCTACCTGCCCAGCCCGAGCACCCTGCTCTCCTCGTCTGCCCCGTCCGGTGGCGCTACGCAGTAGGGCTGCCCGGCCGTCCCGCCCAGGGCGCGGTGCGAACAGCTTCACGGCGGCCGGCCACGGCGCACGGGCGTCGACTACCGGCGTGGTGCGCTCGGGTGGCGCCGTACGACCGGGCGGGTGACCCGGCCGGGGTGTCGGCCCGGGAGTCCGCGCGGGGTGTGCGATCGCTGGAAGGGCGGTACCCCCGGGTGCCCGCCGCCCGATCGCCGACCCACTCGGGGAGTGTTCCGCCATGTCCATCGCCCGCCGGATCCTGCAGTTACTCCTCGCCCTCGCCTGCGCCGCCGGCGTGTGGACCGCAACCACCGCCACCACGCACGCACGCGCCACCACGGTCGCGGGACCAGCCGTCGCCTCGGCTGTGCCGGCCGCCGGACAGGGCATCGACTGGGACAAGATCGCGGCGTGCGAGAGCGGCGGCCGCTGGCACACCAACACCGGTAACGGCTACTACGGCGGCCTGCAGTTCGACCAGTCCACCTGGCGCGCCAACGGCGGCACCGCCTACGCGCCCCGCCCCGACCTCGCCACCCGCGACCAGCAGATCGCCGTCGCCGAACACCTCGCCGCCCACCGCGGCCTCACCCCCTGGCCCGCCTGCGGCCCGCGCGCCGGCCGGTCCGACAGCCACCACACCACGCCCGCCCCCAGGCCCGCCCGCCGGCCCGCCGCTGACGCAGGCGACACAGCCACCGTTGGGAGTACCGGCACGCCCACCACCGACGTCACGGTGGAGGACGGCGACACCCTCGACACCATCGCCCGCACCCTGCAGCTCCCCGGCGGCTGGCCCGCCCTCTACCAGGCCAACCACCACACCATCGGCGACGACCCCGACCTCATCCTCCCCGGCCAGACCCTCCGCATCCCCTGACCCGGAACCCCCACCCCATTCGCGCAGGGGTACGCCAAGCCCCCGAAACGTCTCCTCGGCACAGCGCCGCCGTTGCTGAGGTCTTCAGGGGGGCGTCGATGGGGCGAGTGACAGGCCGGTGCCGGCCAGGCATCCCTCGATGAGGGGCGACTGGAGCCGGATGTGTCGCAGGCCGCGGCGGAGGGTGCGGGTGAGGTGGTCGAAGAGAAGAAGGGGTCAGCTCCCGCCGTCCAGCCCCGCGTCCCGCGCCAGCAACGCCGCCTGCACCCGGTTCTCGCAGCCCAGCTTGGCCAGGATCCGGCTGACGTACGTCTTCACCGTCGCCTCGCTCATGTGGATCCGGGCACCCGCGTCCGCATTGGAGAGCCCCTCGCCCAGCAGGGCGAGCACCTCCAGCTCACGCCCGGTCAGCACCTGCAGCCGGCGCCGCGCCGCCGCACCCCGCGCCGCGGCCGGGCCG
>NZ_JBEYVJ010000773.1:0-1828 GCF_040643935.1 Kitasatospora sp. NPDC047058
TCGCTCACTCGGCGTCGTCCTCCTTCGGCGGGGTGCGCAGCCACGCGGGCAGCAGCTGCTCGACGACGTCGAGCGCCATCACGCGGGTGACGGCTCCGGCTACGGTGAGCGCCACCGCGATGCCGGGCAGGGTCTCGGGGATGCCGGCGGTGGAGACGAGCAGGGGGAGCGCGGCGAGCAGGCCGAGCAGGGCCTGCAGGCCGGTGCGGATGGTGCGGCGGGTGGCGTCGGTCAAGGGGGTGCCTCCTGTCGGTGGGTGCCCGGGGCCGGCCGGCCCCGGGCGGGTGGGTTAACGGACGGTGAAGCCGCGCCGGGCGCCGAGCTGTTCGAGGGAAGCGCGGCCGGGGATGCCGTCGGCCGCGGTGCCGCGGTATCCGAGGGAGCGCTGCCACGCGGCGTAGGCCGCGACGGTGCGCGAGCCGAACGAGCCGTCGCTCGCCCACTGGCCGTCGAGCAGGCCCTCGGCGGCGAGCGCGGCCTCGACCGGGCGGACGGCGTCCGGGTAGGTGGTGCCGCCCTGGTCGAGGCCGGGGTCACGGCGGGCGGCAGCGATCACCTGGTCGAGGTCGACGACGGTCTGCTCGCCCGGTAGCGCGCCGGCGAACAGGCGACGCAGGGAGTCCTCGCCCGGGATGCCGTCGGCAGCGTCGCCGCTGTACCCGAGGGAGCGCTGCCACGCGGCGTAGTTCTCGGTGTCGGCGTCGCGCCAATCCTCGTCCGGGCCGACGGTGTAGTGCTGGCCGTAGCCGGCGGCCACGAGCGCTTCGCCGACCTGCCGGACCTGCGGGCCGTGCGCGCCGTAGCCGTACTCCACCCCGCCGATGGTCACCCGGTAGCGGGCGGGCCTGGCCGGCTGCGGGTCGGGGGCCGGCGCGGGGGCCGGGGTCGGCTCCGGGGCGCCGTTGGCGCGGGCGACGATCAAGGGGAACACGACGTCGTGGAACTGCTGCACCCTCGCGTCGCCGGGGCAGGCCGTGCCGGACGTCGACCACGACCGGAACAGCCGGTGGTAGCCGTAGCCGGGGTCGTCCGCGGTGCGGCAGATGCGCAGGGGGATGCCGTGTTCGTGGTGGAGCCAGACGCCCAGGGCGACGAGCTGCTCGATCTGCTGCTCGGTCCACGGGTCGGTGTGCTCGCTGTTGGACTCGGTCTCGATCGACACGGCGCCGGTGCCGTCCGGCCGGCGGTTGGCCGCGGCGGACGCGTCGGCACGGGTCTGCGTGCCGATGAACTGCGCGAGCTCGCCGTCGTAGCCGAGCCCGAACGTCGATTCGAGGTTCGTCGAGTCGCGCCAGTACTCGTAGATGCGGCGCGGTGCCCACTCAGCCGCGATGCTGTGAAGGATGAACTGCGTGGGGACGATGGCCGGCTGCGCGTCGCTCTCGGGCTGCAGCTCCATGCGCTCGGCGCCGGGGTACCACGACATAGGGGTGTCTCCAGACATGGAAAAGCCCCGGGGCCGGCGGGCCGCGGGGCGAACGTGCGGGTGGTGGTGGGGAGTTGGGCTAGCGGGTCTGCGTGCCGATGACACCGACGGGGCAGGCGTAGACGTTGCCGGTGCCACTGGTGCGCCACGCCTTGATCTGCACCGTTGAGATGTCGCCGTACTTGCCGGGGCACAGCTTCGGGCCGTCGCTGAAGTGGAACCAGGAACCCGAGCTGATGGTGCGCTGCTCGCCCCACGGTTCGCCGTTGACGTAGACCTGTGCGGCGCCGGTGGTGTCGAAGTCGGCGGCCGCGTACCCGGCCACGGTCAACATGGGGTGGTAGCGGACGTGGGCGGCGGTCCACATGTTGTCGGGGCTGTCCGCCTGCGTCTTGGCGTACC
>NZ_JBEYVJ010000774.1:0-1828 GCF_040643935.1 Kitasatospora sp. NPDC047058
GCCCAGCGCGCCGAACTCACCGCCGCCGACCGCGAGGAGGTCTCCCGGTGATCCCAGCCCGCACCGGATGAAGGGCGGCGCGCTGCTGCTCGGAGGCCCTCGATCAGCGATCAGCTGCTCACCGACCCGCGGGTGTCCAAGGACGCCACCCAGCACTGGCCGGCCTTCATCGAAGGGCGCATCACCTCCGAGTGGCCGCTCTACCCGTGGGTCGCCAACGAGAACATGCTCTTCGCCTACGGCGCGAGACACACGCGCCTGCGCCGGCTCGTCGCGGGGGCCTTCACCACCCGGCGGACCGAGGCCCTGCGGCCCGCCGTCGAGCGCAGCGTCACCGAGTTGCTGGACGGCCTGGCCGCCCTGCCCGCCGGACAGCGCGTCGACCTGCGCCGCACCTTCGCCAACGAGCTGCCCATGCGGGTCATCTGCGACCTCTTCGGCGTCGCCGAGGAGGTCCGCGAACCGCTGTGCACCGCGCTGCAGCTGGTCTTCAGCACCTCCACGTCCGCGGAGGAGATGGCCGCGGCACAGGTGGAGGTCTTCGGGATGCTCGGCGAGATGGTCCGGGAGAAGCTGCGCGAGCCCGGCGACGACCTGACCTCCGCACTGATCGCGGCCCGCCACGAGGACCAGGGCCTGAGCGAGCAGGAGCTGCTCGGCACCCTGTACCTGATGATCGCGGCCGGGCAGGAGACGACCTGCACACTGATCGCCAACACGCTGGGCGCGCTGCTCTCCGACCCGGCGCAGCTGGAGCACGTGCGCGGCGGGCACGCCGACTGGGCCGACGTCATCGCCGAGACCATGCGCAGCCGCAACCCCGCCGCGTACTCGCCGATGCGCTTCGCGGTGGAGGACATCGACCTGGACGGCGTGCTGATCCGCCGGGGGGACCCGATCCTGGTCTCCTTCGCCGCCACCGGCATCGACGCCGAGCACCACGGCGAGGACGCCACCCGCTTCGACCTGCTGCGCCCGGGGCGGCGGGACCACCTCGGCTTCGGGCACGGGGTCCACTTCTGCGTGGGGGCGCCGCTGGCCCGGATGGAGGCCACGCTGGCGCTGACCGGGCTGTTCGAACGGTTCCCGCAGGTGGCGCTGGCCGTCCCGGTGGAGGAGATCGAGCCCATAGCGTCGTTCATCGTCAACGGCTTCGGCTCGCTGCCCGTGGTGCTGGGGCCGGCGGCGGCGTAGCGCCGCCCGGGGGCGGTGTGGCGGGCGGTGCCGTCCGCCACGCCGGCCCCGGCCTCCAGCCTCCGGCCCTGGTCCCGGCCCTGGCTCTCGTTCTGGCCACCGTGATCCCCCCGCTGACGCCTCTTCAGAAGAAACCGACATGATGGTTTAATATTCGAAGAAGTCCGGATGAAGTTCTGGCCGGATGATCGGGATGGGGGTCGGGCCCGCTGCCGTCGCGCAGCCGTCCCGCCGTGAGGAGGCCTCGCGATGGTGAAAATGGTGAAGCAGAAGCGCGCCGCTCATACCCGGCAGGCGTTACTCGTCGCCGCCGGCGAGGAGTTCGCCACCGAGGGGTTCGACACCGTCTCGCTCGCCCGGATCGCCAAGCGGGCCGGGGTCAGCTACGGCGGCCTGCACTACCACTTCAACACCAAGCAGGACCTCGCCGCGGCCGTCGTGGCCGAGGCCGCGACCGTGCTGCGCGACGAGGTGTGCGCGCCCGGCAGCCTCACCTCTAGGAACTGCCGAACCTCGGACTCGACTTCGTGCCGCTTCATGTAGACGCCTTCGCAGGCGTGCCCGGCCGTGCGCGCCCCGCTTCCGCAGCGGTATGCGAATCCGCTGATCGCCTGCTTCTTGCGGACTGCCGCGT
>NZ_JBEYVJ010000775.1:0-1823 GCF_040643935.1 Kitasatospora sp. NPDC047058
CACCGACCGGCCCGGCGACGCCTCAGACCCGCCCGGCGACGCCTCAGACCGGCACCCGCTCGGCCGACCGCTCCCGGTCGGCCGGCCGGGTGCCGCGCCGTCTCCCCAGCCGCACGGCCGCGGCGTGCGCCAGCGCGTACCCGACGGCGCCCACCGTGAGGCCGGCGCCCGCCCCGAAGCAGAACTCCGGGATCAGGTTGCGCCGCAGCGGCGTGAGCCGGTGCACCACGCCGGCCGCCGTCGCCGCGCCCAGCGCCGCGACCACGGCCCGCCGCAGGCCCACGGGGAGCACCACCGCCGGCCGCACCGGCTCGGCCGCCCGGGCCGCGCGCGCCGCCCACCCGGCCAGGGCGGCCAGGGCCAGCGCGGAGCTGCCGTACTGCAGCACGGTGTACAGCGGCAGTCCGGCCACCGTCCGCTCCAGCACCGGCAGCAGCCGAACGCCCAGCCGGCCCTCGTGCGTGAAGGCGTCCCAGCCGACGTGGGTGGCCGCGCCGACCGCGGCCGAGGCGGCGAACCAGGCCGCCGCCCGGGCACCGCCCGCACCGCCGCCGGCCGGCCGGACCGTCAGCGCCTCGGCCGCGCCCGCCCAGCGCCCGGGCAGCAGGGCGACCAGCGGGCCGCGCAGCAGCCCGTGCCACCCGGCCACCAGCACGCCCGCGAGCGCCACGTCCACCGTCGGCACCGCCCACCAACGGTGGGTCAGCCCGCCCTGCCCGTACACGCCGGACAGCAGCGACTCCGCGAAGAACGGCACGTCGGGCGCCATCGAGCCGGCGACCAGCGCCGAGGCGACGAGCGGCCCGCGCGCCCCCGCCGCACGCAGCAGGGGCAGGACGGCGGCCGGGTGGCTCAGGGTGAAGGGCATGCCCCCATCCTGCCGTCCCCCGCCGCGCCACGCGGCACCCGCCCGGCCGGACGGGCCCTACGCCGCGTCGGCCGCCCGGGCCAGGCCGAGCGCGGCCCGCCGCCCCGCCTCCAGGTAGCGCAGCTCGCCGCTGCGGCGGGCGTCCAGTGCGGCCGCGAGCCGGCGGTACCGGCCCGGCGGCAGCAGGCCGGCCGCCTCCTCCAGGCTGACGAAGCGCCAGCCGCGCAGCTCGTCCTGCGGGAGCAGCAGGCGCTGGCGGGCGGCCGCGTCCAGCAGGCCGCCGTCGTAGACCAGCCGCAGGCCGCCGCGGCGCGGGCCGGTCCGCGGCTCCCAGTCGACCGCGAGCAGCCGCAGGGCGGCCGGGTCGAGCCGCAGTCCCAGCTCCTCGGCGGTCTCCCGCAGGGCCGCGTCGGTGGGCGCCTCGCCGCGCTCGACCACCCCGCCGGGGAACTCCCAGTCCGGCTTGTAGACCGGGTCGACCAGCAGCACCCGGTCCTGCTCGTCGAAGAACAGGACGGCGGAGGCCACGGTGTCGCCGGTCGGGTCGGTGGTCTGGACGATCGGGCAGCGGGCCGAGCCGTCCCGGACCAGTTGGGCGAGCCGCTCGGCGGTCCCGCGCGGCGTCAGCCCGGCCGTGTCGACCAGCCGGGCGTCGCGGGCGAGCCAACGGCGGGCGGCCCGGTAGCGGGGCAGGTGCTCCAGGCACCACTGCCGGATCCGCGCGCTGTGCTCCGGGTCGCCGGCGATCTCCTCGCGCTGGGCTATCCGCTCGCGCAGGATCGTTTCTTCAGGGTCCAGCACGAGATGGTGCACCGCGATCCCGTTCGAGGCGAGCGCGCCGAAGATCTCGTCCCGGTAGTGCTGACCCTCGGGGACCGCGTCCACGTCCTCGCGGAGGGCGACTCCGCGCACTTCGACTCGCTCACCCCGCACTGCATCGCCGCCGACTCGGCGG
>NZ_JBEYVJ010000776.1:0-1820 GCF_040643935.1 Kitasatospora sp. NPDC047058
TCAGCCACGTGATCATTCTGACGGTCCGGTGCCGCCCGGCTCAGCAACCGGGCGACACGTCACGACGAGGCGAACGTTGCCTGATACGGCACTAGCCGAGCACGGGTATCCGGTGCCGGCGGTGTGGCCGGGTGCGGCGGCCGGGGAGTTGGTGATGCAGCGGCTGTCGGGGCCGACGATGCGTGAGGCGCTGGTCGCGGGCACCCTCAGCGGCGAGCAGGCGGGCGAGTTGCTGGCCGATCTGCTGCTGCGACTGCACGCCATCCCGCCCCGGGCCGGGGCCGACCCCGCCCACCGCATCGTCCACCTCGACCTGCACCCGGAGAACGTCTTCCTCACCCCCGACGGCCCCGTGGTGATCGACTGGGCCACCGCCCAGGAGGGCCCTCCTGGCCTGGACACCGCGATGGCCGCGCTGATCATCGCGCAGGCGGCGCTCACCATGCCGGCCGCCGCCGGAATCGCCCGGACCGTCCTACCCGCCCTAGTGCGTCAACTCGGCGGCACCGACGGCATGCTGTTGCCTGAGGCGCGGGCCCGGCGGGCCGCCAATCCGACCCTCACCCAGGAGGAGATCGCCGCCCTCGACGAGGCGGTCGCCCTGATCCTGGCGGCAGGAGCCGACGCCCATGGGAGCGTCCTCCAGTAGGAGGTGAGCTGGGGCTATCGGATGCGGGGGCTGGTGGGTCGGGTGTCCCAGCGGCGGGTGTACCAGGCCCGGCGGATCAGGCTGCGGACGGTGATGATGGCGGTGGCCAAGGCGAGGTAGAACTCGGTGCACAGGCGGCGTCGTTCGGTGTTGCGGCGGAGCTTGCCGAAGTTGTTCATTTACGAGTCGGTCCGCTCCGCCACCCAGCGGCCGTCGGTCTGGATCGGTGTCTTCGTGCCGCGTTTGGTGATGCGCGGAGTGATCCCGCGTTCGGCCAGATCGGTGTAGACCAGCTGGTAGTCATACCCGGCGTCCAGGCTCAAGGCCGGGTGCTGAGGGGCGTGGTCGAGGTGTTCGGTCAACTCGGCGAACTCATCGAGGGTTTCGGGCAGCAGCGTGTGGTCGCGGATGTTCGCGCCGGCGGGCACCGTGACCACGGGTATCCCGTAACCGTCGGTCAGCTGGGACCGCTTGAGGCCCCGCTTGCCACGGTCCACCGGAGACTTCCCGGCGCACTCCCCGCCTGAGGGCGCCTTGGTGATGCAGCCATCCGCGGCCAGGTCCTCGAGGTCCAAGCCCACCATCCGGTCGTAGGCCCGCAGCACCGTGAGGACCAGGTGACCAAGGAACCCGGCCTCGATCCACTCGTCCCGTCGCCGGCGGATCGTGGTCGCCGAGCATGCCGTGTCCGCCACCCGCTCGTAGCCCATCCCGGACACCAGAGCGAGCACAAGCCGGTCGAAAACGACCGCGTCCGAGATCCTCGGCCGATGACAGCCCAGCGGATGGGAGACCTCCCGATACGGCAGCAGAGCGAGGAACTCCTGTCGGATCGGAGCCAGAATGGACTCGGGCACGACGGGCACAGGCTTCTCCGCGATCACAGAGCGTCAGGAACTCCGTGATCAACGAGAACCGCGCCCGTCGTGCCCCCCAAGCCATCCCAGCCCTACTGGCGGACGCTCTAAACGAGGTCGGTGGACGGCCAGGGGTTTCGCAGGGGGGATGTTCTCCGGCCTGCGGAACCCCGTGGGCGACTTCGATCTCACAGTTCTCCGGCCGCCCGGCGGTGCCTTAGTGGCTGTTGTCGTTCCGATCTTGAGGGGTGCCGGTCGAACGGGAGTCTCGATCGGGTGAGTCCGGCGGACGCCGTGCATGAAAGCAGGGCCTC
>NZ_JBEYVJ010000777.1:0-1820 GCF_040643935.1 Kitasatospora sp. NPDC047058
CACGACCAAGGCCAGACGGCGAAGTTTCTGGAGCGGCCGGCCGCCGAGGAAGCCGGGGCGGTCGAGCAGATCCAGGCACAGCGATGCGCCGGACCGGGCCGCCTCGTCGGCCGCCCAGCGGGCGGCGGCCAGGCTCGCCCCCGAACCGTCGACGGCGGCGTACACGGGCGCGGTCACCGCACTGTCCCCTGGCACCCGCTCGGCGGCGTACGCGGCAAGCAGGTCGGACGCGGTGATGGCGGCGACCACGGTGGCGAAGTCGGTCCGGGGGGTGACGGCTACTGCGGGCCGGCTCATGCATGCGCCGACGCGGGTCCGGGTCGGCGGAACGGTGTCCCCCGCATCGGGGAAGGCGTCGCCCGTCGTTCCGTCGAGAACACTGTGGCCCACGGGTCTCACGCCTCCTCGGCGACCGCCGGGCGGCGCAGCCGGCGCAGGTAGGGGTCGAACGAGGGACGGGGTTCGAGGCGGACCCGGGCGTCGACGCAGACGGCCCCGGCCGGGCCGGCGATCACCGGGTTGAGGTCGGCCTCGACGAGTTCGGGGAGGTCGGTGGCGAGCCGGGAGAGCCGGGCGAGGACGGACCGGACGGCGGCGAGGTCGACCGGGGGCGCTCCGTGGTGGCCCGACAGGAGGGGTGCGCCGCGGAGTTCGGTGATCATGCCGGTGAGGTCCGGTTCGGTGAGCGGGGCGAGGCGCGCGGACCGGTCGTCGAGCACGTCGGTGGCGGTGCCGCCCATGCCGAGCACGACGAGGGGGCCGAAGACGCGGTCCTGGGCGACGCCCGCGAGCAGTTCGAGGCCGGGTGCCGCCATCGGCTGCACCACCACGCCCGCCATCCGGGTGCCGAAGGCTGCGGCGAACTCCCGGTAGGAGGATCGGATTTCGGAGTCCGCCCGGAGGCCGACCCGGACCGCGCCCGCCTCGCTCTTGTGGACCTGGCCGGGCCAGTACGCCTTGACGACGACCCTGCCGTCGTGCCCCAGGGGGCGGAGCGTCTCCGCGGCCACGACGGCGGCGTGCTCGTCCCGGGCCCAGACCGAAGTGGTCAGCGGGAGGCCGTAGCTTTCGAGGAGGTCGGCGGTGCTCACCGGGTCGAGCCAGCCGCCCTCGGGGGTGGTGGCGAGGAAGCCGTTCACCAGGCTGCGGGCGGTCCTGGCATCGCAGCCGGGGGCATCGGCCTCCTCGCCGGCCGGCTCGGCCAGCCAGCGGGCGCGGTCGCGGGCGTGGGCGAGGGCCCGGGCGGCGGAGGCCGTGTCCGCGTACACCGGCAGCGGGTGGCCGTCCGCGCCGTTCAGGTAGCGCACGGGGACCTCCTGGTCGGGCAGGACGGCCACGATCGGGATGCGGCGTCGGCCCGGACCCTCCAGCAGCGCGCGGACCGGATCGTGCGCGGGGTCGGTGGTGAGCGCCGTCGGCACCAGGCAGACCAGGAGGGCGTCGACGGCCGGACAGCGTTCCAATGCTTCGAGGCAGCACGCCAGTTCGGTCGGCCCGACGGCTGCCGTGGTGTCCACGGGGTTCCGTACGGAAGCCCCTCGGGGCAGCAGCTTCTGCAGCTCACCGGAGAGTTCTGGGATTTCTGGGAGTTCGGGCAACAGGAGCCCGGCGTCGGCACAGGCGTCGGCGGCGAGGATGCCGATGCCGCCGGCGTTGGACACCACCGCGACCGCGCCGCGTGGCGCCGGAAGCGGCTGCACGTGCAACAGCGCAGCGGTGTCGACGAGTTCGAGGATGCTGCGGGTCGCGGTGATCCCGGCCTGGCGGAACAGCGCCTCGCGGACCACCGTGGGGGTGGCCGCCGCCGCGGTGTGCGAGGC
>NZ_JBEYVJ010000778.1:0-1818 GCF_040643935.1 Kitasatospora sp. NPDC047058
CGCGCGCCGGGCTGTCCCCCCTGCTGCTGGTCCCGATGCCCTCCGCCCGCTCCGCCGTCCGCGCCCGCGGTCACGACCCGACGCTCCGGCTGGACACCCGTCTGGCCGTCCTTCTTCTTCACCTTCACCTTGTCGAACACGCCGTTCAGCTGGCCGTTCAGCGCGTCGAGGTCCCACTTGAGCACGATCTTGCCGGACGCGTCCGGGACCAGGGTGAGCGTCTTGCCGGCGGTCTTCGGGCCGAAGTCGAAGGTCTTGGCGCCGGCCACGAGGTGGACCTTCCCGTTGACCGCGGACTTGCCGAGGCTGTCCGCGGCGGCCTGCAGGGCCTGGGTGGAGACCTTGGGCTGGGCGGCCGTGACGGCCAGCGCGACGGGCTGCTCGCTCTTGCCCGCGGCGCGGTCGCGGTAGGCCTGCTCGACCTGGTCGACGGCGGAGGCGGAGTCCACCGCCTGGCCGGCCTTGCCGGGCACCACGACCGGCTCGCCGTTGTCGCCGAACTTCACGTAGCCCTCGGTGAGGCCCTGGCCGGAGCCGGTGGCCAGCGCGTCCAGCGCGGCCTTGAGCTTGGCCCGGTCCACCTTGACCTCCGGCGCCACGGCCTTCTCGTCGCCCTTCAGCGAGGAGATCACGTCGACCGGGTTGTACGAGTGCTGGGTGAGCTTGTCCACGGTGGCCGTGGTGTCGAAGCTCAGCCCGGCGACGGCCGGGTCGAGGTCCACCGTCTGGTCGCCGATCTTCAGCTTGAGCGGCTGCTGGCCGGCCTTTCCGACGCTCTCGTCGAGCTGGTGGATCGCCTGGTCGCGGTTGCTGCCGCCGATGTCCGTGCCGAGCACGACGGTCCCCTTGGGGATGTCGGACTGGTTCAGCATCAGGCCGGTGCCGTACGCGGCGGCGCCCAGGAAGAGCACTCCGCCGACGCCGTAGACGGCGAGCTTGACCACCTTCTTGCCGGCGCCGCCCTTCCGGGCCTTGGCGGACCCGCCCTTGGGGGCGGCCGGCTTGGCGGGCTCGGCCGGCTTCGGCGCGGGCGCCGGGGCCGGCACCGCGGCGGTGGTCTCGCCGTCCGGGCGGGCGGACGCGGTGTGGAAGGGGTCGGCGGGGGAGCCGGGCTCGCCCTGGCGGCCGGGGGCGCCGGGGAAGAGGCTGCCCGGGGCGGCGGTGCCGAAGGGGTCGGTGCCGCCCGGAGCGGCGGTGCCGAACGGGTCGGTGCCGCCCGGGGCGGCGGTGCCGAAGGCGTCGGCGCCGGCCGGGAGCCGCTGGGCCGCGAACGGGTCGGTGCCGGCCGGGGCCGAGGCGAACAGGCCCGGCTGCGGCCGGCCGTTCTGCGGGGCGCCGTTGGCCTGCGGGGCGCCGTTGCGGGGCCGGCCGTTCTGGGACAGGCCGTTCTGGGGCAGGCCGGATATGGCGGCGGGCGGCGGGCCGTCCTCGCGGATCGGCTTGAAACCGTCGACCGAGGTGTCCTCCGGGTTGGCCGCGCCGGCGGCCACCGGGGCACCGGGCCGGCCGGGGGCACCGCCGGCCGGACGGCCTGCGGCCTGCGGCTGCGGACGGCCGCCGCCCTGCCGCTCACGGCGCGGCAGCGCGCCGCCCTGGACGGCGGGCTCCTCCTGCCCGAAGGGGGGCAGGGAGGGAGCGCCGGCGGGGCCGTCCTCATACACGCCGGCCTCGTCGGCCGGGGCGTCCGGGCCGGGGGCGAACGGCGAGGCGGGCGCGCCGGTGGGGCGCGGGGCGGCGGGGGAGTTGGAGGCCTGGGCGGGCGCCGGGCGGCCGTTCGGCCGGGCGCCGTTCGGCCGGGCCTCGGCACCGGCGGCGGGC
>NZ_JBEYVJ010000779.1:0-1814 GCF_040643935.1 Kitasatospora sp. NPDC047058
AGCTCGACGGCGGCGCGGCCACGGGCCAGCGCCCACCCGTCGAGCAACTCGGCGGCGAGCAACTCCTCGTACACCTTCGCCGAGATCGCCGCCGCCAAGGCCGCCGTCACCGCGAACGGCGGCACGGTATTCGCGAGCTACGACGCGATCGGCGTCCTCGTCGCCCACTCGACCGCGGCCGGCTTCGCCACCGCCCTGCGCGGCGCCACCGGGATCCAGCAGGTCGGCGCCACCCGCACCTCCGACGTGCCGGCCGACGCGTACAGCCCGGCGCTGCCCGCCAACCCGGCCCAGGCGGCCACCACACTGACCGAGTCCAACCGCTGGGACATGACCCAGATCAAGGCCGACCAGGCCTGGGCGGTGACCACCGGTTCGCCCGGCGTCAAGGTCGGCGTGCTCGACACCGGCGTGGACGACCAGCACCAGGACCTCGCACCCAACTTCGACGCCGCCGACTCCGTCTCCTGCGCCTACGGCAAGGCCGACACCCGCACCGGCGCCTGGCGCGACGTGGACACCCACGGCACCCACGTCGCCGGCACCATCGCGGCCGCCAGGAACGGCAAGGGCGTCATCGGCGTCGCGCCGGGCGTGAAGATCGCCTCGGTCCGGATCGCCGAGCCGAGCAGCACCCTCTTCTACGCCGAGAACACGGTGTGCGGGTTCGTCTGGGCCGGCGACCACGGCTTCAAGGTGACCAACAACAGCTACTACACCGACCCGTGGCAGTTCAACTGCCCGAACGACCTCGACCAGGCGGCCATCATCGAGGGCGTCAAGCGCGCCCAGGAGTACGCCGAGGGCAAGGGCTCGCTCCAGGTCGCCGCGGCCGGCAACTCGAACTACGACCTGGCCGACAAGACGACCGACTCGGAGAGCCCCAACGACTCCACCCCGGTCACCCGGACCATCAGCAACGCCTGCCTCGACATCCCCACCGAACTTCCGGGCGTGGTGACCGTCGCTGCCACGGGCAGCGGCAGCGGCAAGGCCTCCTACTCCAACTTCGGCCGGGGCGTCATCGACGTCGCCGCGCCCGGCGGGGACGGCGCCACCGGCGTGTACTCCACCCTGCCCGGCGGCAAGTACGGCACCAAGAGCGGCACCTCGATGGCCTCCCCGCACGTCACCGGCGTGGCCGCGCTGATCGCGAGCGGCAACCCGGCGCTGACCCCGGCCGACATCCGGGCCCGTCTCGCCGCCCAGGCCAACGACCTGGCCTGCCCGGCCTCGGACAGCCGCTGCACCGGCACCGCCGCCAACAACGCGTTCTTCGGCGAGGGCCAGGTCGACGCGCTGAAGGCCGTCGGCACCACCCCGCCGGCCGGCAAGTACTTCGAGAACCTCACCGACGTGGCGATCACCGACAACACCACCGTCGAGAGCCCGATCACCGTGACGGGCGTGAGCGGCAACGCCCCCGCCACCCTCAAGGCCGGCGTGGACATCAAGCACACCTACCGCGGTGACCTGGTCGTCTCCCTGGTCGCCCCGGACGGCACGGTCTACCTCCTGGAGGACTTCCCGAACGGCGACAGCGCCGACAACGTCGCCAAGACCTACACCGTCAACGCCGCCGCGAGCGCGGCCAACGGCACCTGGAAGCTCCGGGTCAAGGACGGCGCCGCCGGCGACACCGGCACCATCGACGCCTGGAACCTCACCTTCTAGCCCCAGCCGCACCGCCCGCCAGCCGCACCACCCACCCGCGCTCCGCCGCCCACCCCTCGGGCGGCGGAGCGCACGCGTGCCGGGCGGGTGTGCTACCCGCCGGCGCCGATCGGAAGTGCGGGGGGTGGGGGAAGAGTGGA
>NZ_JBEYVJ010000780.1:0-1813 GCF_040643935.1 Kitasatospora sp. NPDC047058
CGGGTGCCCACCCGGATCGTGCGCTTCGGCCCGGCCCTCAACGACTACCGCGGCCAGGACGGGCGGCTGGACGCCGGTCTTCGGCGGCACCGTGCGCGAGATCGACAACGGCGCCCTGGTCCACTACGCCGACCTGAACCGCGAGTTCCCCACCGGCCTGTTCGACCAGGAGGTGATCGCCCAGCTCGCCTTCAACGTTGACGGCAGAACCGTCGCGACGAGCGGGAACCTCCACGCGTCCGGCTCCCGCTTGGTGGGCGGGCCCACGTCCCGTGCGGCACGGTCCTGTGCGCACGTGGAGCACTCCAGCCGATCCGGGCCGGTCTTCTCCTGCAGCTGCGGCACCGGACGCTCTTCCCCGCCGATCGAGCCCCGGCACGTCTGGCACCGGCGCAGCACGGCGTTCGCCGCCCCGGCGTGCTCGTGGCTGTGGAGGCCGTACTCCCAGCTGCTCTCCCGGACCTGGCCGCAGTCGGCGCCGGCGAGGGTCTGCATCGGCTGGCGGCGGGTCTGTTCGGCCTACTTCCGGCGGGCCTTCCGGCGCTGGTCGCAGGCGGCCCGTCCGGGGCTGGCGCATCGAGTTTGTGCCGGGTGCCGTGTCCCGGCCATGATGTGCCGTCGCGAACAAAGGAACGAACATGAACGTCCAGGTGGAGTACGACGCAGCACCTGAGGAGCTCGCCGCCGCGGTGAGAGCCAACCTTCCTGCACCGGCAGTACGCTGGGCGGTCGCCGGCGCGTGGCTGCTGCTCGCAGTGCTCTGCCTCACGGCGGGCGGGGTCCTCTTCGCAGTCGCGGCGCTCATCGCCTGCCTGATCCAGGTCCAGAACATCACCGTGGTCGCGAGGAAGGTCGCTTCCCGTGCCGCCCAGCGCCAGGCTGGTCCCACATCGGTCGCGATGTCCGATCAGGAGGCCGTCATCCGTACGGTGTCCGGGGAGCTGAGGTTCCCGTGGACGTCGGTCACCCGGGCCACGGACACTCCCCTGGCCTGGTCGATCCTGGTGAAGAGGCCGAGCGGGGCACCCGTGGCCGCGACCGTCCTCAAGACGGCCTTCACCGATGCCCAGGCCGCCGACGTCACGGCCGCGCTCACGCGGCTGACCAAGACCAAGGTCAAGGTCCGCAGGTCGAATGCCACCGGCGTCGTGGCCGGAACCCCGGCTCGGTAGAAGGAGGCTCCGCCCCCTTCAGCCCTTCGCCGGACGGGTGGTCCGCGTCGCGATCCGCACGCCCCGGCGGCATCCAGCGGGCAGGTCCGCGCACAGCCGGGCCGGCCCCGTCTCGGCCGGGGCCCGGCACTTGTGGCAGGAGGCCGGAGCGCGCGGCTGGAGGCGGTGCAGGGAGAACGCCGGGTACCGGCTGCGGATCCCGCACAGGCTACGACCCCGCGGCGTGCACGGCACCGGACACGCCCTCGACCTCGGCCGCGGGGAAGTCGCCCGGTTCACGCGCCGTGGCGAACGACCGAGCCGCACTCCGGGCGTCGGTTCCCGGAGTGCCGGTCGTACAGAGCGCGCATGCCACCACGAGAAACCGCCGCCTGCGCGGGCAGGCCACCGACTCCTCCAGAACCCCGACCCGCCGGCCAGCGCCGTGCGGATCCGGTTGAGCGGTCACTTCGCTGCTGTTGCGCTCAACGCCTGTTGAAGTCCTCCCAGGGATCGGGGAGCGCGTTCGGCTCCTCGCCTTCGGCGGGCAGGCCGATGTAGGCGCGCAGGGCGGAGTACCCGGCCGGCACCGAGCAGGGCCCGGGCCTTGGCGGACCTGGCGGAGGGCTGACCGCGCCCGGTGCCCCGCCGCCCGCCGACAG
>NZ_JBEYVJ010000781.1:0-1807 GCF_040643935.1 Kitasatospora sp. NPDC047058
CGCCGCGACCCGGGCCGTCCCCCGCGGGACGGCCCGAAGCCCCCGACCTTCCCTTCCT
Organism: Kitasatospora sp. NPDC047058; assembly: GCF_040643935.1. Taxonomy (NCBI): domain Bacteria; kingdom Bacillati; phylum Actinomycetota; class Actinomycetes; order Kitasatosporales; family Streptomycetaceae; genus Kitasatospora; species Kitasatospora sp. NPDC047058. Next base: position 59 of record NZ_JBEYVJ010000781.1, read on the forward strand.
GTCCGCCCGCGGGCAGGAAGGGGCCACCCTCGGTCGGGGGCTTCGCCATGCCCGTGAACGGACGGTTGCGTGGGCGGGTCGCTCTGTCGTCAATTTCTGTGGGTCGCGTCACCCGACCGCAGAAACGTTAGGGTCAAGGGCCCGCGCATCCCTTGACAGAGGGTTGCCCGATAGTCGACACATCCGGCCCACTACCGTGGATTGTGTTGCTGCGAACGCCTTGAACGGCCTAGAGTCGCAAACCGTCGGCATGCTGCCACGCTGACGAATCGATATAGAGTCCTGGATGCCCAAGGAGGTAAGACGACTTGTGAATGAGTCGACATTTGCTCCCGGGGGTGGTCAGCCAGGACTGGCGGAGCACACCGCCGGCCAGCCGAGTGAGGAGTCCGGGGCCCGGCAGGCCACGGTGGGCTCGGCCGAGGTCGGCTCGGTCGCACTCCGTACTTTCGAAGCACGCCAGAACACAGCACAGGTGACCACGGTGACCGACTACGACGCCGATCTGCCGGCCCACGGCCTGGCCTACGGCGAGTTCGCCTACGGCGCCTACGACGACCCGGACGCCGAGTACGAGCCGGACCCGGAGTACGCCGCCACGCTGGCCCCCGACGCCGCGCGCCAGCGCCGCGAGCGGGTCGGCCCCACCGGCCGCCCGCTGCCGTACTTCCCGATCCCCGCGCCGGTGGCCGAGCACGGCCCCGCGCAGATCATCGCGATGTGCAACCAGAAGGGCGGCGTCGGCAAGACCACGTCGACCATCAACCTGGGCGCGGCGCTGGCCGAGTACGGCCGCCGCGTGCTGCTCGTCGACTTCGACCCGCAGGGCGCGCTCTCGGTGGGCCTCGGCGTCAACCCGATGGAGCTCGACGTCACCGTCTACAACCTGCTCATGGAGCGGGGCCTGACGGCCGATGAGGTGCTGCTGAAGACGGCCGTGCCGGGCATGGACCTGCTGCCGTCCAACATCGACCTCTCCGCCGCCGAGGTGCAGCTGGTCAGCGAGGTGGCCCGGGAGTCCGCGCTGGCGCGCGCCCTGAAGCCGCTGCTGCCGGACTACGACTACGTCATCATCGACTGCCAGCCCTCGCTGGGCCTCCTGACGGTCAATGCCCTGACGGCCGCTCACAGCGTCATCGTCCCGCTGGAGTGCGAGTTCTTCGCGCTGCGCGGCGTCGCGCTGCTCACCGAGACCATCGAGAAGGTCTGCGAGCGGCTCAACCCCGAACTGCGCCTGGACGGCATCCTGGCCACCATGTACGACTCGCGCACCGTGCACAGCCGCGAGGTGCTGGCCCGCGTCGTCGAGGCGTTCGGCGACCACGTCTTCCACACCGTCATCGGCCGGACCGTGCGCTTCCCGGAGACCACCGTCGCCGGCGAGCCGATCACGACGTACGCGACCAACTCGGTCGGTGCGGCCGCCTACCGTCAGCTCGCCAGGGAGGTGCTCGACCGGTGCCGCCCCGCCGAGTGAGTCTCCCGGGTGCCGACGAGCTGTTCCGGACCACCGGGGGGATGGCGCTGTCGCCGTCCCTCGCGCCGCGTCCGGCCGCCGAGGCATCCAGACCGGAGACCGCGCGGACCGTCAACGGAGCCGGCGCCGACGCCGCCGAGGGCACCGGCGGTGCCGAGGGTGCCGCCGGGGAGCGCCGCGCGACGGCGGGCGCCGGGACGGCCGCCTCCGGCGGTGCGGCGGGCACGCCGGGCGGTCAGCAGGCCGGGGCGTCCGTCCCGGGGCCGGCGCAG
>NZ_JBEYVJ010000782.1:0-1805 GCF_040643935.1 Kitasatospora sp. NPDC047058
CCCGGCTGGCGGCTGTCGTGCTGGACGGCGCCGAGCCGGACGAGCGCACCGCCGGGCTGATCGCCCTGCTCCACGGCGCGCGCCTGCACCGGCTGGCCTTCCCCGACGTGCCGGCCCGGCAGGTCGAGGCGAGGATGGCCGCGATCGCCGAGGGCCAGTGGGCGGGCGTGGCGCTCCGTGACGCGATCACCGCCACCCAGGCGGCGGTGCTGGCGGCCACCACCGCCGCGGCGGTCGCCGCAGCGGTGTCCTGACGGCGGCCCCGTCGAACGACGGCCTCTGCCGACCGGGCCCGCCCAGCCGACCGTCCGGCACGGGTGTACGGGTGTACGGGTGTACGGGTGCAGCGCCGGCGGGCCGGTCACGGACGGCTGTCCTCCCTGGTCCAGGCGCCGATGCCGAGGCGGCCGGTGGTGCCCAGGTCGAGTTCCGGGGTGACCATGACGGGGGCGGCGTCCGGGATGGCCCGGACCCGCACGTAGGGGGCGTTGACCGGCTCGCCGTCCTGCGTGGTGTTGCGCCACACCAGGGTGGAGCGGGCGCCTTCTCCCGGCTTCAGTGCGATCTGCTGCGGCGGGCTGTCCGCGCCCGTGCCGGTGGCGATCTCGGCGCCGCCGGACAGGAGCCGTACCCCCTCGATGGGCCGGTGTTCCAGGTCGAGCAGTTCCAGCTTCGGGTAGCCGTTGACGGTCACCGTGGAGGTTCCGCAGTTGCGCAGGTGGAGGCTGACCACGCGCAGGCCCATCGCGGCGTCGCCCTCTCCCGCGTACAGCCGGAGACCCGAGGCCGGGCACGGGCCGGCGGGCTGCGGGGCCTCGGCGCTGGGCACGCTCCGGACCGTGATGACCTTCACGCCCGGCCCGGAGCCCGGCCCGGAGCCCGGCCCGGAGCCCGGCCTGGCGGCGGGGTCGGCCCCCGCCGGCCAGGTCGACCCGTTCCGGCCGAGGTCGATCCGCCCCTTCACGGTGGCCCCCGGGGCGACCGCGGCGACGGTCCGCGTCACGTTGTCCAGCGCACCCCCGGCCGCCGAGAGCAGGGTGAACACCGCCGTCACATCGGAGGGCTCACTGCCCGTATTGGTCACCTCGTACTCCGCGCAGGCCGGGCCGGCGGAGGTGATCCGCACCCCGTCCTTCGCGAGCCCGGGCGCCGTCGACGGCAGCAGTGCCCCGCACGCCCCGGCGCTCCCGGACGGTGCCGTGGCCACGGTCGCCGTCCCGGATCCGCAGCCCGCGACCAGGCCGACGGCGGCAGCGGCCACCAGAGCGGCCTTGGCCGGCCGACTCACCCGACGCACCGTCAACAACCAGCTCACATCCTCGAATCGACGCATCGCCCGATGCGATCACGCTTCGCCCCCGAACGGCTGTGAGAGACGCCACTTCCCGTGCAACAGTCCTGCAACGCCCCGGGCCGGACGGTCCCGCCCCGCGTCGGACGCGGCAGTCCCGACGGCGGGCGGAAACCCCTCCGGGCGCCGGTCCGTGCGGTGGCAGAATCGGGCCCATGACTTCCTCCCTGCCCGAGCCGGACCAGCAGATGTCCGATCCCAGTGAGCTGTTGCTGGGTTATCTCGACTACTACCGGTCCGTGATCGGCGCCAAGGTCGAGGGCATGTCCGACACAGAGCTGCGCGTCAGCCGGCTCCCGTCCGGGTGGACGTTGCTCGAGTTGCTGAAGCACCTCGGACACATGGAGCAGCGCTGGCTGCGCTGGGGCTTCCGGGCCGAGCCGGCTGGGTGGGCCCGGATGAGCCGCCGGCTGCGCCACAGCACCGGCTGGGACCCGGCGCGGACCTACGGGTT
>NZ_JBEYVJ010000783.1:0-1794 GCF_040643935.1 Kitasatospora sp. NPDC047058
TCGCCGAGGACGAGGGTCTCGGACTGGCGCTGCTCGAAGCGGCGCATGTTGATCACGCCGGTGGTGCGCGCTACCGGACGGCGGCCGGGCCCGCGGTGAGCCGGTAGCCGGTCACCAGGTCCGGCCGGATCGCCACCGTGTGGTCCATGCCCGCCGCCACCCACGGCCGCAACAGCCCGCGATACCGGGCCAGTTGGTCCGGGTCGGTGACCGGCCGGGCATAGCCGGTGACCACCACGCTCCAGCCCAGGTGGGTCAGCGGGTCGATGGCGTCGGCCTCGTAGGCGACCACGACGCCGTCCGCGTCCGCCCCCAGCGCCGCGGCCGTGAGCGCCGCGCCGCCATGGGTGCGGATCACCACGACGTCGTCCACCAGCACGTGGTTGACGGGCCGGATGGCCGGCAGGGCGCGGTCGGTGAACACGATCCGCCCGTACGACGCACCGCCCAGCAGCCGCAGCGCCTCGCCGCGTTCGAGCGGCTCCAGGTGCCGCGGCGACGGCCCGTCGGCGGCCGGCCGGCCATCGGTGCGGGGCGGACCGTCGGTGCGCGGCGGCCCGGCCGGACCGCGTCTCCTCCGCAGCGCCCGGAGCCGGCGCTGCACGGCCTCCTCGTTCACGAGACGGCCGCGATCAGTCCGAGCCGGCCGTCGAAGCGCCGGTAGAGCACCCTGCCGCGCCGCGTCCCGGGCTGGGCGAAGAACAGGAACGGGAGGTCGGCCGCGGAGAGCCGTTCGACGGCCTGATGCGCCGTCAACTGCGGTGCCCCGTTCGGGCTGAGGGTGAACGGGACGGCCGGCCGGGTGGGCGGGCCGGCGGCCACGGTGCGGGTGAGCCGGTAGCCGGTCGGACCGACCCGGTAGACGACGGCGTCGGTCTCGGTGGCCGGGTCGGTGAACAGGTGGATGTCGAAGTCCATCGCGTCCATGGTCCGGGCCGCCGCGTCGGGCGAGCACCACACCAGGGAGGCCTGCTTGCGCCGGACGATGTGCTGCGGAGCGTCCTCGTACGGGATTTCGGTGCACGGGTGGGCGGCGGTCCCGACGCCTCCCGCGGCCACCGCGAGCCGTCCGGCGCGCACCCGGGCACCCCGGGCGGGGGCGGCGGCGGTGCGCTGCACGGGGACACCGGCCGGGAGACCCCGGCCGCGGGCCCGGCGGGGCCACGGGCTGGGGGTCCAGCCTGCGGTCGCCGCGGCCAGCCGGGCGCGCAGGCCCTCGGCCAGCCGGTCCAGTGCCTCGCCGAGGTCGGCCGCGGCCTCCTGCACGCGGATCCGCCGGCCGTCGACCTCGGCGTTGACCTGGGTCAGCACCGTCGCCGGGCCGACCAGCCCGACCCGGACCCGCAGCGACTCGACCAGGGCGTCGGCCCCGTGGACCGCCGCCGTGATCCGCGACCTCGCGTCGGCCGCGACGCCCCGCTCCATCCCCTCGCACACCTGCACCGTGACCAACTCGCCCATCTCCGGCCTCTCCCGTCCCGCCTCGCCGTTGCAACTCCAGGTGGTTCCACGTCCTGCGACGCCTGCCCCCGGCGACCGCCATGTACACACACCCGCGCGACGATCACGATCCCTCCGCCGCTCCGGCCCCGGGACGGGCCGCACGACCCCATCACCGGGCCGCCCGTCCCCATCCGCCGCGCCGAACGGGCATGAGATGATCTGAACATGCCTACTCTCGACCACCGGCTCACCGCACGCTCCACCGGGACGGCGCCGGCCCCGGGGCGCCCGCGCCGCCCGGACCGGCCGTGAACGGCCGCCCGGCGGTGACGACCCGGCCGGCGGCCGCCC
>NZ_JBEYVJ010000784.1:0-1792 GCF_040643935.1 Kitasatospora sp. NPDC047058
GACGCCCGGCGGGCGGCCCGCCGCTACGCCACCGCGCTCGGACTGCGCTGCACCGCCTACGCCGGCCCCGAGACCGGCGAACCGGAGGCCGTCGCCGGCACCGGGCACCTCCGGTTGCTCGCCGCCGCGGTGCAGCCACGCGGCGAGGACGCCGTCCTTGACCGTGACCTCCGTGTGCCGGAAGTGCTCGGGCCGCACCCCCCGGTGCCCGTGCCGCACAACGCCCTCGTACACCACCGGGCTCACCATCAGCACGCACTCGCTGTCGGCCCGGTCGGCCAGCGCCCTGCGCAGAGCGTCGGAGTCGAGCAGCCGGAAGGACTGGTTGAGATCGTGCCCGACGAGCCCACCGGTCGTCCTGGCCTGCGGATCGTGGGCGATCTCGCCGGCCGCCAGCACCATCCGCAGCCGCATCTGCGCGCTCCCCGAGGCGAGCCGGTTGTGGTCGTGCAGCAGTTCGGGGGTGACCGTGAGGAGCGCACGCAGCACCGCGGTTTTGGCCACGTCGCCGCCGAGCAACACGATCAGACCGTCGCCGCGGTCCTCGCGGTACTGCTGGGTGACCTCCACCCCGGCGGACAGCAGCGTCTGGTCGACGACCGACTTGAGGGTTCGCCGCAGGACGGCCTGCACCACGTCGTCTCGGCGGCTGAACCGCTCGATGTCGAGGAGCAGGATGGTCCGGTTGACAGGCTCGGGCATGTGCTGCCTTCCACTGGGAACACGGGGCCGCACACGGGCCCGTCTGAACACCCACAAGGTGTCAGGGGAGAGGAGTGCGAGGCGACGGAACCTAGCACACTCGCAATGTGACCATGTACACAGAGCACGCCCGGGAACAGGCGTCCGACGGCTGATCAGCCACGTGAGCAGCGGTTCGACTCGGGCTCGATCAGCGGCTCGATCAGGGCTCCACCAGCGACTTGATCAGCGGCCTCCCTGACTGGCCATCAGCCGGAGGACCTCCGGCCGGATCACCACGAGACCGCGTCGCTCCGTTCGGACGATGCCCCGCTCGCGCAGCCCCTTCAGCAGGCGCGCCACCGCCTCCCGGGAGGCGCCCACCGAGCCGGCGAGCTCGCTCTGGGTGAGCCCGGGCGTCAACTGCACGCCGTCCGGCGTCTCCTTCCCGTGGGTGCGGGCCAGCTCCAGCAGGAGGAGTGCCAGCCGTTCCTGGACGTTCAGCGCCGCGAACTGCACCCGGCGCCGGTCGCTGTCGCGCATCCGGTCCGCGGTCAGCGCGAGCAACTGCCGCGAGATCGCAGGCCGTTCGTCGAGCAGGGCGCCGAACCGGTCGCCGTCGACGGCCAGCGCCTCCACCCGTCCCAGCGCCGTCACCGTCGCCGACCGCTGCCGGCCGCTGAGCGCGGCCGCCTCACCGACGATGTCGCCGGGGCCCCGCAAGGCGAGCAGTGCCTCGTAACCGTTGGCGGCGGCCGAGGTCACCTTCGTCCAGCCCGACAGCAGGATCAGGACGTGCGCCGACGGCTCGTGCTCACGCAGCAGCACGTGCCGGACCGGGAAGACGAGAGGGGTGCCGCACGCGAACAGCGCCTGCCGGTCGCCGGCCTCCAGCCGGACCACGAATGGCACCCTGTCCTCGAACTCCATCGCCCGCCCTCTCCACACCGCGCCCTGATCGGTCACCTGGTCAACTATGGGACACGATCGAGGTTTCGGTGAACGGGCGAACAAGGTCCGGGCGGGTACGCCGCCCGGCCGGTGAGACGCACGCCGCGAGCCGAGCGGGAGTACCGGGCCGCCCTGTCGGTGCTGCGCCGACTGGGCGACG
>NZ_JBEYVJ010000785.1:0-1790 GCF_040643935.1 Kitasatospora sp. NPDC047058
CCGGGACGCCGCAGCGGCGGCCGCCGAGACCGCGGCGCTGCGCGGCGCGACCGGCTTCGGGCCCACCCTGGCGGCCGGCCGCGGCCTGCGCTTCACCGGGGACCTCGCCGCCCTCCCGGTCACCGTCGCCTGGGGCACCCGGGACCGCATCCTGCTGCGCCGTCAGGGCGTCCGCGCCCTGCACGAACTGCCCGGCGCCCGGCTGGTCCGGCTGGACGGCTGCGGGCACGTGCCGATGAGCGACGATCCGGAGCTGGTGGCCCGGGTGATCCTGGACACCTGTGCCGCGGAGGACCAGCCGGCCCGGGGAGCGGGAGCGGCCGGGGCGGAGGGAGCGGGCGGGGCGGTCAGCCGGCCAGTGTGATCCGGATGCCGACGGTGCCGCGCTCGCCGCGGCGCACCCGGCTGCCGAGCAGGGTGAGCACGCCGAGCAGGCCGTACTTCTGCCGCAGCAGCGTCCGGTAGGAGGCCGTCCGCTCCGGTCCGAGCAGCTCGGCGGTGGCCGGGTACGACTCGCCGGTCGGGCGGCCCTTGACGTCGCAGGGGCCGACCAGGACGTCGGCGCGGTTGCGGATCCGCTTGACCTTCCAGGAGTCCGCGACGGTCCAGACGCCCAGCGCGTCGCCGTCGCGGACCACCCAGACCGGGGTGGGCACGGCGGTGCCGTCCTTCTTGTACGTGGTCACCAGCAGGTAGCTGCCGGAGGAGAGTCGGACCAGGCGCTCCAGCAGCTCCTGCTGCGCGGGGTCGGGGCCGTCGGCGCGGTCGGGGGTCTCGGCGTTCATGGCGCGAAGTCTAGGCCGTTCCCGGGACGGAGCCCGTCCGCCCGCGTACCGGGGTCACCAGAACCTGGCCAGCTCGCTCTGCTTGAACGGCTGCGGGCTGACGCACAGGTCACCGGCGAACGGGCGGTCCAGGACCAGCACCAGCAGCAGGCTGAACCCGATCAGCCCGGCCACCGAGCCGACGAACAGCAGCCGGATCCGCCGGTTGCGGATGCCGTAGATGAAGGTCAGCGGCAGGATCACCAGTGCCCCGCCGATCACCAGCAGCCAGAGCAGCGGGGGCAGCGACAGCTTGCTGTCCGCGATCCGGGACCGGCGCTGGGCGACCACGTCGTTGAGGCTGTCCACCGCCTCCTGGTAGAACACCTGCTCGCTCTGGGACTGCGGCTCGAACCCGCGCAGGGCCGCGTACATGGCCTCCACGTGCTCGGCCGTGCGGGAGAAGTCGCCGCGGCCCTCGCGCATCAGCGGCCACTGCACCTCGACGACGGAATGGACGTAGCCCTTCACCGCGGCATCCACCGCTGCCTGGTGCTCGGGCGGGAAGGCGCGGGCGTCACGGACGATCTGGGAGGCCGAGGTCGCCTCGGTGGCGACCACCGACATGGTGCCCTCCAGCTGGGTCCAGAGGTTGACGATGACGAAGGCCAGGATGATGCCGTAGATCGCGCCGAACATGCCGAGCACCACGCCCACCATCTCGTTGTGCTCGCCGGTGGCGAGGGCCGGGTGCCGGCGATAGGCGAGCAGGCTGCCGAGGACGGCCAGTGCGACGAACCCGCCGACCACGAGCAGGGTCAGCGCCACGGTCGAGAAGCGGTTCAGCAGCCAGAGCTCCACGGGGCCTTCCCTCGTCCTCGGCCGGTCACCGGGGCGGTCCGGTCCGGGGCCGGGAGCGTCGCCGGGCCGAGTGCACCAGCGCGCGGACGGTCCGGGCCGCGGACCGCCGCCGGCCGCGCCCGCCCACCGCCGTCGCACCGCGCAGTGCCGTGGCACCGCCGAGCG
>NZ_JBEYVJ010000786.1:0-1789 GCF_040643935.1 Kitasatospora sp. NPDC047058
GCGCCGCCTGGCACCGCAACGACGCGGAGTTCGTCGACCCCAAGACCCGCAGCTGGGACAACTTCCGCGGCTACCAGACGGTGACCACCACGCGGTGGGCCGCGACGTACCCGGCCCGCCACAGTCCGGGGCGTCCGTCGGCCTCGCGCACCGCTACCGAGGGCCGGTCGCCGTCCGCGCCGTGCACGGTGAGTGCCTCGGTCCCGAAGCGGATCCGGCCGCCGGCGTCCAGGAACTGCGTCAGCAGGTCGGTGACCAGCTCCTGCTGCGGGTAGACGGTGTGCTGCTCGCCCCGGCCGAGGCCGCTGTAGTCGAGGCGGAAGGTGCCGTCCTCGGTGCGGAATTCGCAGCGGCCGTGCGTCCGGCCGTTCCGGTGGAGGCCGGCGGCCAGGCCGTGCCGCTCCAGGATCCGCACGGTGTTCGCGGCGAGGAATCCGGCGCGGGCCCGGTTCTGGACGTGGGTGCGGGTGGCGCGTTCGAGCACGACGCAGTCGATGCCGTCGGCGTGCAGGAGGTTCGCGAGGACCAGCCCGGCCGGTCCCGCGCCGAGGATGACCACGTCAGCCGTGTCACCGGCTGTTCTGAGGTGTTGACGTTCCGTCACAGGAATTGGATCATAATCGCCCCCGGATACACGGACCGCCGGAAATCACCCGGATGGACGCAGCTTGGGTTGTGTCGGGGCAATTCCGGGGCGCGTGTGTTCCGGGGCGCGGGTGCGGATCCGGGGCGCTCGGGCCTGCGTGGTCACGGTGCGGCGGTGAACGGGCCTTCCTCGGTGAAGCGGTGCAGGGCGCGGGCGAAGGCCCGGGCCTCGTCGGCCGGCCAGGAGGCGAGGGTGTCCTCGATGCTGTCGGCCAGGCGGCGGCGCATCACGGCGACGGTGCGTTCGCCGTCCTCGGTCAGGGCGAGCAGGGTCGCGCGCCGGTCGTCGGGGTCGGCCGTGCGGCGCAGCAGGCCGGCCTCCTCCAGGCGGGTGGCGCGGCGGCTGACTCCGGAGCGGTCGATGCCGATCTCGGCGGCCAGGTCGGCGGCGCTGCGGGTGCCGGCGCGGGCCAGGCCGCTGAGGACGGGGTAGGTGACGTCGTCCACCGCCTCGCCCAGGCCTTCGGTCAGCCGGCGGTGGAGCGCGGCGCGGGTGCTGCGGCGCAGGAGGGTGCCCAGGGCCTCGGCGACGGCATCGCCGAGGCCCGTGGCGGGGGAGGGTGGTTCCGGTGCGGCGCTGGGGAAGGGGACTTCCGGCTCGGCGGCGGAGTTGGTGGAATCGTTCACCCCGTCATCTTAGCGTGCGTGGCGCACGCATCAGAGGGTAGGGTTCCTTGTGCAAAGCGTGCGCCGCGCACGCATCACCGTTTCGGGAGGATCCCGCCATGTCCGTCGTCACCCCCACCGGCCCCCGCACCACCATCACCGCCGCGCTGACCGACCTGCTCTTCACCCCCGGGCTCGACCTCGACACCGCGATCGAGCGGCACTTCACCCCGGACTACCGCCAGCGCACCGACGGCACCTGGGCCGACCTCGCCGGCTTCACCGAGCACATCCGCCACCTGCGCGCCGTCGTCGCCTCCGGCCGGATCGAGGTCCACGACGAGCTCGCCGTCGGCGACCGCAGTGCCGACCGCCACGTCGTCGAGGTCGTGAAGACCGACGGCGCCCGGGTGCGGATGGAGGTCTACCTGTTCGCCGAGCACGGCCCGTGCGGGCGCTTCCGGCGGATCGAGGAGACCACGCTGCTCCTCGACGGCGACGAGGCCGACCGTGACCTCGGCTCCGCCCGCTGACCGGC
>NZ_JBEYVJ010000787.1:0-1786 GCF_040643935.1 Kitasatospora sp. NPDC047058
AGCACCGGACCGCCGACGGCGCCCCCGGCGGCCTCACCGTCACCATCGAGTACGCCGCCGACCTCTTCGAACCGACCACCATCGAACGCCTCGCCGACCAGTTCCAGCGCATCCTGCGCAGCGCCGCCGACCACCCCGACACCCCCATCCACGACATCGACCTGCTGGGCGCGGACGGCCGGGCCGAACTCGCCGCGCTGGCCACCGGCGCCGTCCACCCGCTGCCCACCGCCGCCCTGCCGAAGCTGTTCGCCGCCCAGGCCGCCCGCACCCCGGACGCCACCGCCGTCGTCTGCGGCACCGAGACCCTCAGCTACACCGAACTCGACACCGCCACGGACCTGCTGGCGCGCCACCTGATCGCCCTCGGCGCGGGGGCGGAGAGCCGGATCGCCCTGCTCCTCCAGCGCTCGACGGCGCTGGTGGCCGGCACGCTGGCCGTGGTGCGGGCCGGCAGCGCGTACGTGCCGCTGTCCGAGAGCTGGCCGGCCGAGCGGATGGAGCTGGTGCTGGCCGACACCGGCGCCGAACTGCTGCTGGTGGACGCGGCCACCCGCGACCTGCCGTTCGTCCGGGACCGGGCGGCGGCCGGCGTGCAGGTGGTGGACGTCTCGGCGCCGCTGCCGGACGCCCCCGCCCGCGCCGTCCCGGCCCACCCCCTCCCGGCCGTCCAGCCGGAGCGGCTCGCCTACGTGATGTACACCTCCGGCTCCACCGGCACGCCCAAGGGCGTCGCCGTCACCCACGCGGACGTGGCCGCGCTGGCCGCCGACCACTGGTGGCGGCGGGACGGCCACCACCGGCGGGTGCTGTTCCACTCCCCGCACGCCTTCGACGCGGCGACCTACGAGCTGTGGGTCCCGCTGCTGAGCGGCGGCCAGGTGGTGGTGGCGCCGGCCGGCGAGCTGGACGCCGAGCGGATCGGCCGCCTGGTCGCCGAGCACCGGATCACCGCGCTGTGGCTGACCGCCGGCCTGTTCCGGCTGCTCGCCGAGGACGCGCCGCAGAGCCTGGCCGGCGTGCGCGAGGTCCTGACCGGCGGCGACGTCGTCCCGGCGGCCGCGGTGCGCCGGGTGCTCGACGCCCACCCGGAGCTGCGGGTGGTCGATGGCTACGGCCCCACCGAGACCACCGTGTTCGCCACCCGGCACCCGATGGCCGCCGGGGACGGACTCGGCACCACCGTGCCGATCGGCCGCCCCCTCGACAACATGCGGGTCCAGGTGCTGGACGCCGGGCTGCGGCAGGTGCCGGTCGGTGTGCCGGGCGAGCTGTTCATCGCCGGCGCCGGCCTGGCCCGCGGCTACCTGGGCCGCCCCGGTGCGACGGCCGAGCGCTTCCTGCCCGACCCGTTCGGCGCGCCCGGCTCCCGGATGTACCGCACCGGCGACCTCGGCCGCTGGCACCACGACCGGCAGGGCGAAGGCCGGCTGGAGTTCCTCGGCCGCACCGACGACCAGATCAAACTCCGCGGCTTCCGCATCGAACCCGCCGAGATCGAGGCCCACTTCACCGGCCGGAGCGACATCGCCCAGGCCGCCGTCCTGCTCCGCGAGGACCGCCCGGGTGACCAGAGGCTCGTCGCCTACCTCGTCCCCACGGCCGGTGACACCCCCGACCCCGTCGAACTGCGGGCCGCGGCCGCCCTCCGGCTGCCCTCCTACCTGGTGCCGTCCGCCGTCGTCCTGCTCGACACCCTCCCGCTCACCCCCAACGGCAAGCTCGACCGCCGCGCCCTCCCCGCCCCCGCCGCGTCCACCTCCGACGCCGCCCGCGCACCCCGCAC
>NZ_JBEYVJ010000788.1:0-1785 GCF_040643935.1 Kitasatospora sp. NPDC047058
CGTGCCCGGCGCCCCCGCGCCACCCGGCCGCGCCACCCCCTCGGGTGAGGACCGGGGACGCCCGCCGACCCGGACGGGGGACACCCGTCTCCGGCCTGGAGCGCCGCCCGACCCGAGGGGCGGGGTGGCACACCTCTACATCACACCCGGACGGCACTGGTTCGTAATGTGGCGGACCCTGGCGAAGCCTGGCGAATGCTCGCCTGGCACATGACGGAGCCTCTAGCCTCGAACCAGCCGAGGAACCTGGGGGCTTCACGTGAGCAAGGGGCCGAACACCCGACTCGCCGATCTGTTCGTCCTGACCGGATGGTCGAAGGGCGAGCTCGCGCGGCTGGTCAACCGGCGGGGTGCCGCGATGGGACAGCAGCAGCTGTCCACCGACACCTCGAGGGTACGGCGGTGGATCGAGCAGGGCGAGGTCCCGCGCGATCCGGTGCCGAGGGTGCTGGCAGCCGTGTTCACGGAGCGGCTCGGCCGTGTCGTCACCACTGAGGACCTCGGTCTGGAACGACACCGGCCCACCAGGACCGGAGCGGCGCAGCCCGCAGCACATCCATGGGAGCCGGATCGTACGGCCGCGGTCCTCACCGAGTTCACGGGAATGGACCTCATGCTGAACCGACGTGGATTGGTGGGCGCGGGTGCCGCGCTCACGGCCGGGGCGGTCGTCGCCGACTCCCTGAAGGGCTGGCTGGGCGGGGACGCGGTCGCGTACGCGGCCTCGGTACCCGGCCCGCGACCGGTGATCACGGGCCAGGGCGCCGCCCGGCCGGTGGTGGACGTGTACGACGCGGGCCCGGTGGGGCTCGACGAGGTGGAGGCGCTGGAGCGCTCGGTGCAGGTGTTCCGCGCCTGGGACGCCGCGCGCGGCGGCGGCCTGCAGCGCAAGGCGGTGGTGGGTCAGCTCAACGAGGTGGGAGGCCTGTTGACGCACCGCCACGACCCGCCGGTGGAACGGCGGTTGTGGCTGGTCGCGGCCAACCTCGCGGTGCTGGCCGGCTGGATGTCGCACGACGTCGGCCTGGAGCCGACCGCGCAGAAGTACTTCGTGATCGCCGCCGAGGCGGCCAAGGAGGCCGGCGACCGTCCGCGGGCGGGCGAGGCGATCTCGCGCGCCGCCCGGCAGATGGTCCACCTGGGCCGGGCCGACGACGCGCTCGACCTGATGTCCGCCGCGAAGGCCGGCGGCGGCCGGGTGCTGCCCAGAACGCGGGCGATGCTCAACACGGTGGAGGCCTGGGCGCACGCGTCGATCGGGCACTCCCAGGACACCTGGCGGCTGCTCGGCGAGGCCGAGGACCTGTTCGCCGAGGACGTCCCCGAGGCGCCGCCGTCCTGGATGCAGGTCTTCGACGAGGCCGAGCTGCGCGGGATGCAGGCGCTGGTGCTGCGCACCCTCGCCGAGCACGATCCGGCGGCGGCGCCGCAGGCGCGGAAGCACGCCGAGCGGGTGATCACGCTGCGGGAGGGCACCGGGCAGCTGCGGTCGGCACTGTTCGACCGGATCACCCTGGCCTCGGTGCACTGGCTCACCGGGGAGCCGGACGCGGCGGAGTTCCAGGCCAAGATGGTGATGAACCTGATCGGCCAGAACTCCTCGCACCGGACGTGGGACCGGCTGCGCGAGATGTACCGGCTGACCGCCCGCTACCGGGGGGTGCCGGTGGTGGACGAGCTCCGCGCGGAGCTGGGACGCGAGCTGCGGAGGGCGGACGCCACGAACCGGCCCAGGCTCGCCTGAGCGGGCGGCCGCCGGTCCGGGCCGGCGCGCGGCCGGGGGCG
>NZ_JBEYVJ010000789.1:0-1780 GCF_040643935.1 Kitasatospora sp. NPDC047058
GGGGGGGGGGGGTCCCCCCGGCCGACGGGTCGGCGACCAGGTGGGCGAGCAGGCGGGGCTCGCCGTCGGCGTCCCGGCCGACGGTGACGGCGGCCTCGGCGACGGCCGGGTGGTCGAGCAGCCGGGCCTCGATCTCGCCGAGCTCGATCCGGTGCCCGCGGATCTTGACCTGGTGGTCGGTCCGGCCGAGGAAGTCGAGCTCCCCCTCCGCCGTCCAGGCGGCCAGGTCGCCGGTCCGGTAGAGCCGGGAGCCGGGCGGGCCGAACGGGTCCTCGACGAAGCGCTCGGCGGTCGGTCCGGGCCGGCCCAGGTAGCCGTGGGCGACGCCGTCGCCGCCCAGGTACAGTTCGCCGGCGACGCCGACGGGCAGCGGGCGGCGGTGCGGATCGAGCACGTAGGCCCGGGTGTTGGCGATCGGGCGGCCGATGCCCACCCGCTCCGGTTCGGCGGGGACCTCCGCGCAGGTCGACCAGACGGTGGTCTCGGTGGGCCCGTAGACGTTCAGCAGCCGCGCGGTGTGCGCCCGGAGCCTGCGGGCGAGCGGCAGCGGCAGGGCCTCACCGCCGACCAGGCCGGTGACGGCGGCCGCGCCCTGCTCCGGATCCGTACCGGCCAGGATCACCCGCCAGCCGGACGGCGTGGCCTGGACGTGGGTGACGCCCTCGCGGCGGATCAGGGCGTTCAGGCCCGGGCCGTCCAGGGCGAGCCCGTCCGGCGCGAGCACCAGCCGCCCTCCGGTGACCAGCGGCAGGTAGAGCTCGAGGCCGGAGATGTCGAAGGAGAGCGAGGTGAGGCCGAGCCAGACGTGGTCCGCGCCGGAGCCGAGCCGGTCGGCGAAGGAGCCGAGCAGGTTGACCAGCGCCCGGTGCCCGACCTCGACGCCCTTGGGCACACCGGTCGATCCGGAGGTGTAGAGGACGTACGCACGGTCCTCCGGGCCGGGCGCGGTGGTCGGCTCGACCGCGGCGCCGGGGCTCACCGGCTCGTCCAGACGCAGCACCACGGGTGCGGCGGCCGCGACCTCGGCGGCCAGGTCGCCGTCGGTGAGCAGCAGGGCGGCGCCGGAGTCGGCGAGGACGAAGGCCAGCCGGTCGGCCGGGTAGCCGGGGTCGAGCGGCAGGTAGCCGGCTCCGGTGCGGAGCACGGCGAGCAGGGCCGCCGGGAGCCGGGAGGTGCGGCCGAGGTGGAGGGCGACCAGGGAGCCGGGGCCGATGCCGAGGGCGGCCAGCCGGCCCGCGAGGGCGACGGACTCCTCGCGCAGGCCGCGGTAGTCGAGGGTGGCGTCGGCGGCGGTGACGGCGACGGCCTGCGGGGCGGCCTCGGCCTGCGCGTCGAACAGGTCGACGACGGTGCGGTCCGCCGGGTAGGGGCGGGCGGTGTCGTTCCAGGCCCGGGTGACCAGGTGGAGTTCATCGGCGCCGAGCAGCGGCAGCGCGTCGACGGGGGTGGCCGGGTCGGCGGTGGCGGCGGCGAGCAGGTTCTCGAGGTGTCCGGCGATCCGCTGCGCCGCCTCGGGGGGCAGGACGGACGGGTCGTGCTGAAGGCTGAGCAGGCAGCCGTCGGGGGCGTCGACGACCTGGATGTGCAGGGTGTTGCGGGCGGTCCGGTTGAACAGCATCCAGTCGACGCGGGCCCCGGTGCCGGTGAAGGCCGGCTCCCCCGCCTCGCCGGCCCCGACGGCCCCGGTGGCGCGGCGGCGGTAACCGAAGGAGACCGGGGTGAGGCCGACGCGCGGGGTGAGACCGCCCGCGGCGGCGCCGAACGGCACGGTCCGGAACCG
>NZ_JBEYVJ010000790.1:0-1778 GCF_040643935.1 Kitasatospora sp. NPDC047058
GCGGCTGCGGCTGCTTCTGCGGCTGTCAACCACACGGTGACGTTCGTGAACCACTCCTCGCAGACACTGTGGATCGGAAGCGGTGTCAACGCCGACGGGTCGAAGCAGTTCACCCGGCTCCCGGTCCTGACTCCCGGGCAGTCGGCGACGGTGACGATCCCCGAGACGGCCGCCCCGTTCCACTGGCGTGGGAAGTTCTTCGCACGGCAGGGATGCGGCGGCGCCTCCGGCAGCACCTTCCACTGCCGGGTGGGCGACTGCGGCCCGTTCACCGACCACTGCACGACGGGCGAACAACCCGCCAGCCTCGCGGAGTTCAACTTCGACAGCAAGGACGGCGCCGCTCCCTGGTACGACGTGAGCTACGTCAACGCGTTCTCGCTGCCGGTCACGATCACTCCGGTGAACGCCACGGTTCCGGCCGGCGGCGGCTGCGACACGCGGGGCTGCGCGGCGAACCTGCTGCCCTTCTGCCCGCCCGCCGATCTGACGCGCGGGCCGGACGGCAAGCCGATGCTGTGCACCAACCCCAGCCGGGACAGCCCCGGCGACTACAGCCGCGCGCTCAGCGCGAGGTGTCCCAAGGCCTACACCTGGTCCAAGCAGGACCAGGTGCCGGGCAACAAGGTGATGCAGCAGTGCAGCCACTGCAAGGGCTTCACCGTCACGTTCGGGCCCACCGCGTGAGCCACCCGTCCGCGACCTCGTCATGACCCCGTGATGGGACATGACCCGTGATGAGAGAGGAGAGGAGCGCCGTGCGGCGTCGCATCCATCTGTTCACCGCTCTGCTCGCGGTGCTGGCCTGGCTCACGGTCGGCGGTCCGGCCGACGCGTCCGCCGCCCCGGTGAAGAAGAAGGGCGTGAGCGCCTGGAACTTCACCGACGTCACCAAGGCACTGGCTGACGCCAAGGTCGGCTGGTTCTTCACCTGGGCGTCGGACCGGCAGCAGATCAGGCCGCCGGCCGGCGTCGAGTTCGTCCCCATGATCTGGGGTGCCGCCTCGGTGACCGACGCACAACTCGCAACGGCCAGGAAGGAGGGCACGACCCTGCTCGGCTTCAACGAACCCGACCTGCCGGCGCAGGCCGACATGAGCGTGACCAGGGCCCTCGACCTGTGGCCCCGGCTCCAGTCGACCGGGATGCGCCTGGGGGCACCCGCGGTCGCGGGCGGCGGCGACCGCGCGGGCGGCTGGCTCGACCAGTTCATGAGGGGCGCCGCCGCCCGTCACTACAAGGTCGACTTCATCCCCCTGCACTGGTACGGCTCGGACTTCCGTGCCGATGCCGCGACCGGTCAGCTGCGGAGCTACCTCCAGGCCGCCTACAACCGCTACAGGAAGCCGATCTGGCTCACCGAGTACGCCCTGATCGACTTCTCCACCGGCACCCCGAGGTATCCGACGCCGGAACAACAGGCCGCGTTCGTGACGAAGTCGGCCGCCATGCTCCAGGGGCTCCCCTTCGTCGAACGCTACGCGTGGTTCACGCTCTCCGCGGACCGCGGCGGCACCGGTCTCTACAACCGGGCGACGCCCAACCGGGTGGGTGCCGCCTACCGCGCGGCCGGCTGAGCGCGCGCCCCGCCCGCGTCCGGAGCCCCGCCCGCATCCGGGGGACGGACGCGATCGATCGACCTTCGCCGAGCACCAGCGGATTCTCGGCGCGGCCGCTGCCCGGGTCGTCACCGACCCCGGCGGCGGGCGCGCGGGCCGCCCGGGGGGGCGCCCGATAGGGGAAGGGGGGGGGTGGGGTAGGGTGTAAAAAGAAATGTG
>NZ_JBEYVJ010000791.1:0-1773 GCF_040643935.1 Kitasatospora sp. NPDC047058
CGGGCGGCTGCCGACGCAGCGGCGCCACCTCCCGCCCGGTGCCGCGGACGCCGGGGCCGACCCGCCAGACCCGGACGGTGCCGTCGCTGTCGCCGGCCGCGAGCCGGGTGCCGTCGGCGTCGAAGGCGACCTGGTAGACCGCGCCGGTGCAGCCCTCCAGCCGGCCGGCCGCCGTCCCGTCGAGCGGGTTCCAGAGCCGGATCCGCCCCTCGGTGTCCCCGCTGGCGAGCAGGTCGCCGCCGGGGTGGAAGGCGAGCGTGTAGACCCGGCCGCCGTGGCCGGTGAGGGAGTGCCGCAGCCGCAGCCGGGCGAGGTCCCAGAGCCGGACGGTGCCGCCCTCCCCGCCGTCCACGCCGCCGTCGCCGGTGGCCAGCACCGTGCCGTCGGGGCTGAACGCCGCCCGGTACACCGCGCCCCGGTGGCCGGGGAGTTCGGCCTCCAGCCGGCCGCTCGCGGTGGACCAGACCCGGACCGCCCCGGCCCGGTCGCCGGTGACCAGCCGGGAGCCGTCCGGGCTGAACACCGCGGTGTAGGCGGGTGCGGCGTGACCGGGGAGGGTGCGCAGCAGGCGGCCGGCGGCGGTGTCCCAGAGGGTGACGGTGCCCTCGGCGTCGCCGGTGGCGAGCAGGGTGCCGCCCGGCCCGAGCGAGACCGGCCAGACGCCGGCGGGGTGCACGTCGAGGCGGTGCCGGCACTCGCCGGAGACCGGGTCCCAGAGCCGGACGGTGCCGTCCGCGCTGCCGGTGGCGAGCACGTCGCCGGCGAACTTCACCGCGTAGACCCGGCCGATGTGGTCCTTGAGCGTGCGCAGCGCGACGCCGGTGACGCCGTCGCAGACCAGCACCGAGCCGTCGTCGCTGCCGACGGCGAGCAGGTGGCCGTCGACGCTGAAGGCGACCGGTTCGGGCAGCCGGGTGGTGCGGACGTCGAAGCCGTAGGGGACGCCGACCTCGGAGGGCCGGAAGCCGGCCTCGACGGGCAGGCCGGTGAGGACTGCTGGTGCCCCTGGTCTCGCTGGTCGCGTTCGCCCGGCTGGCCAAGCCGACCTCCCCCTGGGCGCGCTGGCGCTACGCCCCGGGCTCGCGCAAGGCCGAACGCGCCCTGCGCCGGTACCCGCCCGACCGGCGGACCCGCCTCGACGCCCTCAAGGACCTCGTCGGCGGCACGCCGCAACGCTGACACCGCGGTACGCGAGGTGCACCCGGCGGCTTCTGCGCTGTCGGTCCGGTGCCGTCCTGGTCCCGCTTCACGGCCTCAGCCCCCCGCCGGCGTCCCTGTGGATGTTCACCCCGTCCCCGAGGGAGCCGTGCCCCGGGCAGGGCGCTCCGCAACCCTGCATCGGGCACGAACGCCTCCGACGGGGGACCACAGGACGCAACCACCGACGTCCGGCCCCCGGCGGGGCCCGGCGTCACCGAGGGGGTGCGCCGCGGCCCCCCGGCGGGATCGCGGCTCAGTGCCCGGGGGCGAGCCGGGCCGCGTCGACCTCGGCCCAGATGGTCTTGCCCAGGGCGTGCGGTTCGGCGCCCCAGCGGTCGGCGGTGCCCCGGACGATGAACAGGCCGTGGCCGCCCGGCAGAGCCGGGTCGTGCGGGTGGCGGGGTACGGGCAGGACCGGGCTAGGGTCGCTGACCTCGACCCGCAGCCGGGACTCGGAAACCTCCAGGACGAGCTCCAGCGGGCCGCCGCCGTGCAGCAGGGCGTTGGCGGCACGCTGCGGCGGATCGGGCCCTGGGAGGTCCCGCGCCGGCTGGACATCCGGATGCACGGGGG
>NZ_JBEYVJ010000792.1:0-1770 GCF_040643935.1 Kitasatospora sp. NPDC047058
GCCGGCGTGGCCGCACCGGGACGCGGCGCGGCCCGGGAACCGGGGCCGGGGCCGGGGCCGGGGTCAGGACGTCCAGCCGGTCTCCATCAGGGCCTCGGCGGCGCCGTTCGCGGGCTGTGGCACGCCGGCCAGGTCCAGGCTGAACAGGGCGACCAGCAGTTGCTCGCCGCGGACGGTGGCCTGGTGGGAATAGCCCGCGAGAGTGAACATCGCGGCGGCCATCTCCTCGGCGTGCAGGGTCTGCAGCCAGAGGCACTCCACCGACTTCACGTCGGCCGGCTCGGTCCAGGTGTCCACCTGGGCGACCATCCGGCTGCCCAGCAGGGTGACGCCGTCGCGCTCCTGGGCCTCCGTCAGTTCGAGGTCCTCGAAGCCCAGCCACTCCAGGTAGCGGGCGGCCGTGAACACCGCGTCCTGCGAGGTGCGGACCGGGTGCGGGCGGAACGGGGCCCGGCGCCGCCACGGCGTGGCCGGGGAGGGGGAGCCGGACCCGCCGGGCGGGGCGGGCACCGGCGCGCCCTGCGGGTGGGCCGGGGAGGGGCGGGTGGACGGCGGCTGGGCGGCCGGCCCGAGCTGCCCGGTGCCGGCCCGGCTCGCGGTGGTGCTGCCGCCGAGGCGGGTGGTGCGGTCCACCGGCAGCCGGACGGTGGCGCCGCAGTTGCAGGTGAACTCGGGCTGCGGCCACTGGTCGGAGCGGCCGCAGTGCGGGCAGCGCATGTTCAGCCAGGAGTCCTCCCAGGACCGGAACCGGACCTGCACCGGCACGCCGCCGCGCAGCAGCGGGACCTTGAGCGAGGCGCCGCAGGGGCAGGGCAGCGACGGCGGCTCGTACAGGTGTTCGCGCCGGCAGGCGGGACAGCGGATCGCCCGGGCACCGCCACCCGCTCCCGGCCCGTGCTGGGCGGGGTCGCGTCCGGTGAAGTCGTCGGCCAGTCCGGACATCGCGGGCACCGTCCGTTCGCATCGGGGTGGGAGGACGTGACCCATGCTCCCCGAAACGCGGGGGCCGCGGCGCGGAATGGACCAATCCTCAGGGACAGATCAGGGGTGTGCGGCCGATCTCTCGCCGGGGAGGAGGAGGCCGGGCCACCCGGGCGGGGGAGCAGGTGCCGAGGCCGGCCGGGGTGGGTCAGCCGGCGGACCAGCGGGCCAGGTCGGCCGGGGTGTCCAGGTCGTCCGGAACGGCGATGTCGGCGCACTCGACCAGCGCGATCTCCTCGGCGTGCGCCGTCAGCAGGGCGCGCGCGCCGGAGTCGCCGGTCGCGCCCGCCGCCGCCTCGGCGAAGTGCCGGGCCCCGATCAGCACCGGGTGCCCGCGCCGCCCGCCGTACGCCGCCGCGGCCAGGTCGGCGCCCGCCCGGTGGGCGGCCAGCAGCCGGGCAACGGCCGCCGGGGTGACGCCGGGCGTGTCCACCAGCATCACCAGCGCGGCCGGGGCGTCCGGCGGAAGGGCGGCCAGCCCGGCCCGCAGCGAGGAGCCCATGCCGCCCGCCCAGTCCGGGTTGGCCACCAGCCGGCAGCCCGGCAGGTGCGCGGTGGCCCTGACCCGGTCGCGGTCCGCGCCCAGCACCACCGTCACGTCCGGGCAGCCGCCCGACCGGACGGTGGCCACCGCGTGCTCCACCAGCGGCCGCCCCCGGTAGGGGAGCAGGGCCTTGGGGCGCCCGCCAAGCCGCCGTCCGCCGCCGGCGGCGAGGACGAGCGCGGCCACCGGGGCCGCGGCCCCGCTCAGATCCCGCCGTTGACCACCGCGTTCTGGGCGGCGCCCGC
>NZ_JBEYVJ010000793.1:0-1768 GCF_040643935.1 Kitasatospora sp. NPDC047058
GCGGAGTGCTTCAGCAACTCAAGATTTGACCACGGCAAAGGTCCGGAGGCCAACCGCCCCGCGGCCCGGCTCAGAGCACCAGCTGGTCGAAGAGGTTCGGGCCGTTGGTGGTGGACACGGCGATGGCCAGGTGCTCGCAGGGGAGGTAGTCCTGCGAGGCGGAGTAGCCGAAGAACAGCGGGTGCTGGGAGATCCAGTCGTCGAGGATGACCACGCCCATGCCGTAGTGGGTCGCCTCGGTGTTGGGTAGGCAGAACCTCGCCGGGCACTTGTCGGTCGGGTGGCCGAGGCCCACCGTGCCCGGGTCGAGCAGCTCCCGGTAGGCGGACGGGGAGAGCAGCTCGCCCGAGCCGATGCCGACGGCCCCGCGCGCCAGGTCGCAGATGTCGGTGGTCTCCACCGCACCGGGTGCCGTGGTCCACGAGGGGTTCCAGAAGGTGGACTCCTCGTACGTCCCGCGTTCAGCGGTGAAGGCGTGCAGGACGGGGGTCGGGATGTCGGGCGTGAAGCTGTTGCGGGTCTCGCGCAGCCCGAGCGGACCGGTGACCTTCTGCCGGAGCAGGACGTCCAGCCGGGTCCCGGTGATCTTCTCCAGGGCGGCCCCGAGGAGGACGAAGTTGGCGTGCGAGTAGCTCCAGTTGGTCCCCGGGTCGTACCACAGGTCCCGGCTCGTCGAGATGCCCACCAGCTCCTCGGGCGTCCACTGGCGGAACGGGTTCGCGTAGACGGTGGGGCCGAACTCGGGGGTGGTGACGTAGTCGACGAGACCGCTGGTGGAGGCGCCGAGCATGCGCAGGGTGATCCGGTCGCCGAGGTCGTGCGGCAGGTCGGGCAGCCAGCGTCCGACGGTGTCGTCGAGGCCGACCGTGCCCTCGTCGACCAGCCGCAGGAGCGCCGTGCCCATGTAGCTGATCGCCACGTTGCCGTTGCGGAAGTGCATGTCGGGCTCGGCCGGGACGCCCGTCATCGACTCGCCGAGCGCGCTGGTGATGACCTCGCGGCCGTCGACGGTGACCCGCAGGATCACCGACTTGAGGTCCATCTCGGTCTTGGCCTGCTCGGCGATCCGCAGGACGTCGAGCGCCGGGCCGCCGGCGGGCAGGGCGGAGCCGACACAGGGCCGATGGTGGCCGCCGTCACTCACCGCCGCGCCGGCGGTGGTGACCGGTGTGCCGAGGGCGAGGAGCGCGGTGACCGCGGCGAGGCGCAGCAAGGACATCCGGCGGGAGAGGTTCATGTCCCGCAGTATCGGCAGGGCCTGCCCGGAGACCGGACCGGGCGGACGCCGACCCGCGCGAACATCACCCGTCGGGCCCGCACGGACGGTCGGCACCGCCCGGCCGGGCCCGGCGTCCCGCTTTCCGTGCGGCGCGGCGCCGGGCGGCCGGCCGAGGGGACGGCCTCCGGGTGTGCGGGACGATCCGTCGGCGTCCTTCCCGGCCGCCGGATTGGGCGCGGGGAGGCCACCGGCCGTTCGGTCGGGCGGATTTCGCGGGGGCGGCCCGTCCGGCCGTGATCGGCGGGAACGCCGGTGCCGTTCCGGTGCGCAGGATCTCCCGGGCGATGGGGCGGATGGGCGTGGCGTGCCCATTCTGCGAAATGCCGGCCTGCGTGGATCGTATGCGTACTGCCAGGGGTCGGCGCGGCGTGGGCCAATTACTGAGTGTTGACGGATTATCACCCATCGGAGTCACCCGAGTGGTGGTGATGCACCCCCTGGCGGACCCGTGCGGCGTTCACATGTCAACCACACGTCCTTGAAGAAACA
>NZ_JBEYVJ010000794.1:0-1755 GCF_040643935.1 Kitasatospora sp. NPDC047058
GCGCCGCCGAGGGCGTGGCGCCGGGCGCGGTGGTGGGCGGCGTGGCCGGGGCCGCCGCGTCGGCGATCCAGCCGGCCGCGGCGCCGTCCCCGCCTCCCGCCCCGCCGCCGGGCGGGGTGAACGCGGTGAGGGTGGTCGAGCCGGTCAGGCCCTGGAGCGGCTGCGGGCAGACCGCCGCCGTCCGCTCGACCTGTGCCGTGGTGGCGGTGCCGGCCCCGTCGGCGGCCGGGGCGGCCGGCGGGCGCAGCTCGGCGATGCCGAACACCACCGCGAGCACCGCGGCGGCGGCCAGCAGCGACTGGGTGGTCTTCGTCCTGCCGCCGGCCGGGGCGGCAGCTGCGGCGGGCCCGGCGGTGCCGTCCGCCGGCGCGGGGGCGTCCTGGCCCTTCGACCTCATCGTGAACGCGGGCTTCTTCATCGCGGGTCAGCTCCCCGATCCGTGGTGGTGCGGGTACCGGCCCGGCCCGTTGGGGTTGTTGGGATCATGCGGGTCGTTCGCGTCGTAGTACGCCTCGCCCTGCGGCTGCCCCGGCACCCACGGCTGCTGCCCGTCCTGCTGGTAGGGGTCGTAGCCGTACTGCGCGTCCTGCGGGTACTGCTCGTAGCCCTGGCCGCCGTTCTGCGGGTAGGCCGGCTGCTGGTAGCCGTCGGCACCGTAGCCCTGGCCGCCGCCGTAGGGCGCGGCCACCGGCTGCTGGGCGGTGTAGGGGTCGTAGCTGTACGGGTCGGCCTGCTGGTAGCCCTGGTACGGGTCGGCGTACGGCTCGGCCTCCTGGACGGCGGCGGCCGCCCGGACCGCCTCCACCGGCGGCTCGCCGGCGGGCTGCGCCGGGACCGCCCCCGGGCGGCCCTCGTACACGCCGCCGTCCGCGTCGCCGGCCTCGCCGCCCTCGCGCTCGGCCATCCGGCGGGCCCGGCGGCTGCCGGGGGCGGGCGCCTGCGCCTGGGCGGCGGCCGCCAGCGCGGCGGCGGCGACCACCTCCTCGGGCAGGTCGTCGTCGTTGTGGTTGCGGCGGCCGGGCAGGGCCAGCACCAGGATGGTCAGGCCGAGCAGCACCTGTGCCCAGATCCAGCCGGTGTGCAGCAGGCTGCCCTCGCGGGTGACGACCAGCGTGCCGGCGCCGGCCGGGAGCTTGAAGCCCTGCGCCCAGCCGTCGACGGTGGTGGCCTCCAGCTCGGTGCCGTCCAGGGTGGCCTTCCACTCGGGGGCGGCGGCCTCGGCGAGCCGGAGCACCCGGCCCTCGGGACCGGCCGGGACGGCGGTGTCGATGTCGCGCTCGCCGGACGGGACCACCACCGGGGCGGCGCCCGGGGCGGTGATCAGGGCGCGGGTCGCCGGGGTGCCGTTGACCTGCCAGAGCGCGGCGCCGCCGTCCTGGTTGGCCTTGACCAGGCCGGGGGTGGTGTCCAGGACGTCCTTGAAGGCGCCGATGGCCGGCTGGTCCACCAGCACGTAGGCGATGCCGTAGCCGGCCAGCGCGCCGGCCTGGTCTGCGCCGGAACCGGCCAGCAGGCTGCCGACGACCTTGTTCAGGCCCTCGGTGGTGCCGGTGGCCGGGTCCACGGTGGACTCGGCCTGGCCGAGCGTCAGGCCGGCGCCGCGCACCAGGGTGTAGGTGACCGAGCCGCCCTTCGGGTCGCCGGTGACGACCAGGGTGCGGGCCGACCGGCTGGAGGAAGCCGTTCATCAGCAGCAGGAAGGCGAGCAGCGTGCCGGTCGTGATCGAGCCGCCGATCAGCAGTGCGGTGCCGGCC
>NZ_JBEYVJ010000795.1:0-1754 GCF_040643935.1 Kitasatospora sp. NPDC047058
GAACGCCGCTCTTCAGGAGCAAACGGAGGCACTCACCCGGCGGGTTGCCGGTCCGGTCGGGATCCGACGCGGGAGGATCGCCCCGGCGACGATCCGCCGCGCCGGCCGGAAGCCCTTCGGACACCCGCCGAACTCACCCGGCTTCCTCGACGACACCTTGCCACTGCCACTGCTACTCCGGAGGGCCCGACGACACGGATCAGCCGCGAGACCATCCTGAGGACGGCGACCTTCTGGCTCCGCCCGGCGTTCGCGCTGCGCGTGGTCGGCCGGTTCCAGCGACTCGTGGGCTTCGACCGCTCGATGGCCCTGGCCTCCTCCGCGCTGACGGCCGTCGTGCCCCTGGCCATCCTCCTCAGCGCCGTCGTGGTCGGCCTGGGCGGCAAGGACATCGCCGACCGCGTCATCGACCGCTACGGCCTCAGCGGGGACGGCGCCGAAGCCGTACGCAACATGCTCTCCTCGTCGAGCGGCTGGAGCACGGTGGGGATCTTCGGGATCGTCTTTCTTCTCGTCTCGGTGCTGAGTTTCGCGCGGGCTTCCCAGAGGCTCTTCGAACAGGGCTGGGAACTGCAGCCGTTGAGCGTCCGCAACACGGTGAACGGCCTGAAGTGGATCACAGTGCTGGCCGTGTACGCCGCACTGAGCGGCTGGGTCCACGCTGTCCTGGGCCGCCGACCCCTGGAACTGGCAGCGGCCGTCGTGGAGGCGCCACTGACGGCGGCCTTCCTCATCTGGAGCGGCCGGCTCCTGTCCGCCGCTCGAATCCCCTGGCTCGACCTCGTGCCGTTCGGGGTCATCGGGGCGATCCTGCTGAGCGGCTACTCGGTGGCCATGAGTTTCTACCTGCCCCACCTCTTCAATTCCTACACGGACCGCTACGGCGCGATCGGGGCGGTGTTCGCGATGCTCTCCGCCCTGTTCGGAGCCATGCTCGCGACCGTCGCCTCGGCAGCGCTCGGACGGGAGGTGCGGGACGAGCTCGACAGGATCGGCCGCGGCGAACGCCCGCCGGACAACGAGGTCCGGCAGGAGTGGGACACGGTGCTCCGGCAGGCACGCTCACGCTGGCAGACCACCCGCGGCCAGACCGTCCTGGGCCGCCTGACCAGGAGACGCTGAGCACCTGCCGGCCGCCCGCTGGTAGCCGATATCCCCAGGTCACACCAGGAGGACGGTGTTGCCGGGACCAGGGTCCGTCGCGACAGCCGATCGAGGTTGCGGACTCAGGTCCTGCTTCCGCCGGCCCCGGCCGTCCAGACGCCATGGCGGATCCATCGCCGGTTGAGAACGCAGACCAGGGGCGGGCCGCCGACCATGGACAGCATCCACAGCCCTGCACTGGCCGGCGAGTAGACGTAGTACTGCCATTGGTCCGGCAGGACCACGGGCGAGAGGTAGAGCACGACCAGGGCCACCCAGGTCGCGATCCAAGTGATCACCAAGCGCGCCGCAACAACCACGAGTCCCCCCGCTATCGAGCACCGACATGCCTGCACCACATGCGGCTTACGGGGGCCTGCAGCCGATCGGCAGGAGGCCCCCGCACTCCGAACTTGAACGCGTTCAATATAGCGTCAGGGCTTTCACCGGGCACCGTGAGGGGCCGCAAGAGGGCGCCCGAGTGATGATCACAGCCCAGCGGAGCGGCGGCCGTGGGCCGGGTCCTCGCCCAGGGGCGGGTGTGCCCGGCCGACGCGTCGTTCGCCTCGTCCGGCGATAGGCTGGAGAGGAATACCGAGTGTCCGCCGAGG
>NZ_JBEYVJ010000796.1:0-1733 GCF_040643935.1 Kitasatospora sp. NPDC047058
GGCGAGCAGTTCGCGCTCGCGTCCGATCAGCTGGGCGGCTCCTGCGGAGAGCGGCGAGGGCTGCACCGCCCGGACCGACCCGGCGGGCTGCTCGCCCGCGGGCTGGCCGGGCTGGTCTGGGCGGCCGGCATCGGCGTCGACACCGGCTCCGCCTTCTATCCGCTCAACCTGGCCCTCTACACGCCGCTCTGCCTGGCCGGCGCGGCCGCCGCCTGGACGGTCGCCCGCGCCGGCCGTCCGGACCCCGGGTCCGTCGCCGGCTGATCAGGCCTGCTGGCAGCCCGGGCACCAGAAGAGGTTGCGGGAGGCGTGCTCCTCCGTCCGGACCTCGGTGCCGCAGACCAGGCAGGGCATGGCGGCCCGGCGGTAGACGTAGACCTCGCCGCCGTGGTCGTCCACGCGCGGGGGCCGGCCCATCGCCTCGGGGGTGTGCTCGGGGCGGACGGTGTCGATCCGGCCCGCGCCGACGCCCTCGTGCATCAGGCCGACCAGGTCGGCCCAGATGGCGTCCCACTCGGCGCGGGTGAGGTCGCGCCCGGCCCGGTGCGGGTCGATGCCGTGCCGGAACAGCACCTCCGCGCGGTAGACGTTGCCCACGCCGGCCAGCACCTTCTGGTCCATCAGCAGCGCCGCGACCGTCGTCCGGCTGCCGGATATCCGCCGCCAGGCCGGCTCCGGGTCGGCGTCGGCGCGCAGCGGGTCCGGCCCGAGCCGGGCGGCGACGGCGGCCTTCTCCGCGTCCGTGATCAGCGCGCAGGTGTTGGGACCGCGCAGGTCGGCGAAGGCGTCGTCGTTCTCCAGGCGCAGCCGGACCAGGCCGACCGGCTCGGGCGCCGGGCCCGCGCCGAACGTGAAGCCGCCGTACAGGCCGAGGTGGACGTGCACCCAGGAGCCGCCCTCGAAGCCGAGGAAGAGGTGCTTGCCGGTGGCCTCCGCCCCGGTGAGCACCTGACCGTCGATCAGCCGGGCGCTGTCCGCGAACCGGCCCTGCGGGCTGCTCGCCCGGACCGGGCGGCCGCCGAAGGTCCTGGCGTTCTCGGCGGCGAGGCGGTGGATGATGTGGCCTTCCGGCACGGGCGTCAGCTCCCCCGGGTGGTTCGACAGGACCCGTCCATCATCGCAGCCGGCACCGACACTCCCGGGGGAGCGCATCGGTGCCCCCGGGTGGCGCTCGGCGTGCTGACCGGCGGACCGGTCAGCGCACCGGGATGCCCATCAGCCGGGCCAGGATCACCCGATCCAGCTCGGCCGCGGTCGCGGCGACGTCCAGGTGCGAGTTGTCGATGATCGGCAGCCCGGAGTTGTACCAGCCGGCCATCCGCCCGTGGATCCGGGCCACCTCCTCATCGCTGAGCCGCCGGTTGCCGCTGCGCCGGGCATTGCGGCTGAGCACCGAGTCCAGGCTGGGCAGCAGCACGACCGGGATCATGCCGGGCCCGATGTGGCGCTTCCAGCCGCCGAGGCCGATCGCCGGGCGGTCCGGGAAGACGGCGTCGTCGATGATGCAGGAGATGCCGTTGGCGAGGTAGTTGCGGCAGGCGAAGCCACAGGTGCGGCGGGCCAGTCGGTACTGCGCCTCGGAGGCGTTGTTCCAGCCGGACTGCGGGTTGGCGAAGCCGGACTGCACCCACTCGCGGACATCGTCCAGGCTGATGTGCGCGGTCGGCGTGGGGCGGCGCTCGGCCCAGTGCCGGGCGACGGTGGTCTTGCCGGCGCCGGCCGGGCCGATCAGC
>NZ_JBEYVJ010000797.1:0-1730 GCF_040643935.1 Kitasatospora sp. NPDC047058
CCCAGTCGACGGCGCGCAGGATGCCGAAGCTGAGGCCGTAGGCGATGCCGATGCAGAGGCCGCGCCAGTTGGCGGACCGTTGCAGCAGAGCGGTGTGGGTGGCGGAGTCGCCCAGTCGGGCGGCGAGTTGGGCGAGGGCGAAGTCCGCGGTGGTGTACTCCAGGGTGGTGGCGGCGGGACCCCAGACGCTCCAGGTGTCGGCCGGGATGTAGCCCAGCGTGTCGTACGGCTCGTGCCCGGGACGCTCGCGCTCGTCGCGGCTTCCGTCGAGGGCGAGGCGCAGCAGCCGGCGGGCGTCGAAACCGGTGCCGCCGAAGGCGTGCACGGTGGCGGCCATGACGGGCAGCGGGTCGCCGACCATGACGCCGGTACCGCCGTTGGCCAGTGTCCAGCGGTCGAAGTAGCCGGCGGTGACGGCCTGGTCGACGATCGATTCGGCGATGTCGGCGGCCTCGTGGGGCGCGATCAGCGCGACCAGCTGGATCTGGGAGCGGTAGACGTCCCAGCCGGAGTAGTCGGCGTACCGGACCCGGCCGGGGCGGGTAGTGCGGAGCTGCCCGTCGAAGCCCGGGTAGCGGCCGTCGGTGTCGCTCAGCACGCTCGGGTGGAGCATCGAGTGGTAGAGCGCCGTGTAGAGCACGCGCCGCTGGGTGGGGGTGCCGCCGGCGACGGCGATGCGGCCCAGGAGGGCGTTCCACCACGCCCGGGCGGCGTCGCGGACCTCGTCAAGCCCGGCGCCGTGCTGCTCGGCCTCCAGGTTGGCGCGGGCGCCGTCGGCGCTGACGAAGGAGATCCCGACCCGGGCGGTGACCACCCGGTCCGCGCCGGTGTCGAAGGAGACCACGGCCTGGGCGCCGGAGGCGTCGAGCGGCCGCTCACCGTACGACGCGCTCCGCGCCTGGCGCTGGCCGTCCGCCGGGCCTGCGGCGTGGGCGTTCTCGGGCTCGGCGTTCTCCGGCCCGGCGTTCTCCGGTCCGGTGCTCCCGGGGCCGGCGCTCTCCGGCCCGGTGCCGTGGGCGTCCTTCCGCGTGACGCCTGTGCTGTGACCGGTGGCGGTGCGGGCGCCGGAAACGCCGGGGCCGACGGGCTCGGCATCGGCGCCGCCGAGGCCCACGTGGCTGAAGGGGTGGTCGAACTCCGCGTGGAAGTACACCCGGTAGCGGTTGCCGGTGCCGCAGAAGCCGCCGCTGTCGGTGTGGCCGGAGATGGTGTTGCCCGCGACGGTGATCTCCCCGGACGCCGCGTTGAAGGCCCGGCCCGCGTCGACGGTGAGCGAGGCGGTGTGCCCGGCCGGGTACGTGAAGCGCGCGATGCCGGACCGCTGGGTGACGGCGAGTTCGGCCCCGATCCCGTTGGCGAGGGTGACGCCGTACGAGCCCGGGGCGATCCGCTCGTCGGCGTGCGAGAACCCGGTGAAGGGCACGGGCGTACCGTCGAGGACGGGCATGAACGGGGTGGTCCCGTAGTCACTGCAGCCCGCCCCGGAGATGTGGGTGAGGCTGAAGCCGCTCAGCCGCGGGTCGTCGTAGGCGTAGCCGCCGTGCTGGTAGGTGACGGTGTCGGGACTCCACTGGACCATGCCGAACGGGGCCGACGCACCGGGGAACGTGTTGCCGGCACCCCCGCCGTGCCCCCGGTCCGGGGCGTCCGCCCGGGTTCCGACGTACGCGTTGACGTAGCCCGCGGGATCCTCCACGACCACGTGCGCCGGAGCGGGCCCCCACCCGATG
>NZ_JBEYVJ010000798.1:0-1720 GCF_040643935.1 Kitasatospora sp. NPDC047058
CCGAGGTGTAGCCGGTGACCGGCGCGTACATCGGGCCGTCGATCCAGGTGCGCTTGTACTTGTAGCGCAGGCCGTTGACGGAGGTCACGGCGCGCCCGCCGACCGCCTTGGCGAGGCGCTCGTCCAGCGTGCGGGCGGTGGCCTCCAGGTGGGCCTTGGCCGCGCCGATGGTGCCCTGCCGGTAGATCGCCGCCGTCAGCGGCGAGCCGATGTACGACAGCGCGGCGGTGGTGAAGCCGTCGGCCAGCAGGCCCCGGCCGGCGAGGTGGTCGATCCAGCGCT
The DNA here is from genome assembly GCF_040643935.1 of Kitasatospora sp. NPDC047058. Taxonomy (NCBI): domain Bacteria; kingdom Bacillati; phylum Actinomycetota; class Actinomycetes; order Kitasatosporales; family Streptomycetaceae; genus Kitasatospora; species Kitasatospora sp. NPDC047058. Next base: position 283 of record NZ_JBEYVJ010000798.1, read on the forward strand.
CCCAGTCCGCGCCGCCCATCACGGCCACGGTCTGCTCGACGTCGTCCCCCTCGGCCGGCGCGGTCTCGACCTCGCGGACCTCGGCAACGCCCTGGTCGTCGAAGACCAGGGTCTTGGTGCGGTTCGCCCGGCCGATCGGCCGGAGGACGGAGGCGTACGTGGCACCGGTGTCGGGGTCGGTGCGGCGGGGTGCGGCCACCGAGTAGACCAGGTGGTCCAGCCGGCCGCCGAAACGCTGCTCGACGAGGTCGGCGACCTGGTCCTTCAGCGCGTCGGAGAACGCGTCGCCGTTGAGGAAGACCAGGTCCCGCCCGGCGGTGCGGGCGATGTCGGCGGTGGCCGCGGTGCGGTACCAGCCGGCCGTGGCGGTGCGCCGTTCGGTGGGGGCCTTCTCGAAGGACACCGCGATGCCGCGGATGCCGGCGCGCTTGAGCCCGGCGAGCGTCGCCGCGAGGCCGTAGCCCGCGGAGGAGCCGATGACCAGCGCCACCGGTCCCTCGCCCGCCGGGGCGTCCGCCGGGGCGGGGCAGGCCTGCCACATGTCGGCCACCAGCCGCCGGCAGCCCGCCGGGTGGGAGTCGAGGAAGAGGAAGCCCCGGTTGCGGGGGGTGAGAACGCGCTCGGACACGACGGCAGTCCTTGGGTCGGCTGGGGCGGGATCGGCGGCCGGGGTGGCGGCCAGGGGGCGGCTACCGGCTCGGACGCCGCCGCCTCGGTGCCAGTCTGCGACGGCACCGGGCCGGGCAGGGGCCGCGCCAGGCGACAATGATCATGATCAGGTTTTGGAGTGTTGCCACACGTCCGACCCGGCGGGGAGCGGCCCCGGCCGGCCCGGCAGCCGGTCGACGAAGATCACGTGGGGCCCTATGCTGGCGCGATGTCCGACAGCACACCTCCGACCCTGCTCTTCGTCGTCGGCCCGGCCGCGGTCGGGAAGATGACCGTGGGCGGCGCCATAGCCGAGCGCACGGGTTTCAAGCTCTTCCACAACCACCTGACCATCGAGCCGCTGCTGCGCCTGTTCCCGTACGAGTCGCCGCAGTTCCAGCGCCTCAACCACGCCTTCCGGGAGCAGATCTTCGCCGAGGCCGCCGCGAGCAGCCTGCCCGGCCTGGTGTTCACCCTCGTCTGGGACTTCGACGACCCGGAGGACGCCGCACTGGTCGAGCGCTACGCGGCCCCGTTCCGCGAGCGCGGCTCACGCGTGCTGTTCCTGGAGCTGGCCGCCGACCAGGACGTCCGGCTGGTGCGCAACGGCGGCGAGTCCCGGCTGGCGGAGAAGGCCTCCAAGCGGGACCTGGAATGGTCCGACGCCAATCTGATCGGCATGGACGCCAAGTACCGGCTGAACTCGGTCGACGACTTCGCCGCCGTCCCCGAGTCCCACCTGCTGGTCGACAACACGCACCTCGGGCCCGACGAGGTCGCCGCACGGGCC
>NZ_JBEYVJ010000799.1:0-1713 GCF_040643935.1 Kitasatospora sp. NPDC047058
CCGCCGAAACGGTGCGGGCCCTCTTCACATCCGTCACCGGAACGGGGCTGCCCCAGCGTTAGGTAACGGACAGTGAAGCGTCCGCCCAAGGCCTGGCTGTCACCAGCTGGCCACGATCCCCCTAGCGGTGGTTCGGGGGAATCGGCAGTGACCGGGGCTGGCATCACCTTGGTTCCGCAGTCCCGGGATCCAGGAAGCGGGGCTAGGCCCACTGCGCGGCAGTACTGCACCGGCCCGGTGGGCCTCATTCCCAGCCGGTGCAGTACTGACCCGCAGGCTCAGCGCACCGCGTAGGCCGTCTCTGTGACGACCAGCGGTGCGCCGGCCGGTCCCTTGATGTACGGGCCGCGCCAGATGATCCGGTGCACCCCCTGACTCGGGTACCACTGGCGGACCTTGTGCATCCGGACCGGGAAACGGTGCTGGTACATCCGATGCCCGGCGCCGTCTCCGTCCTTCGCGTCACCGGGCCGGGCGGCCAAGTGGACCACCCGGACATCGGGCACCGCCGAGGGCCTGACGCGCTGGCCTTGGCGCGGGACCGTGGTGGCGGGCTCGGGCCGGTGGACGGAGACCTCCGTCGACTTCTGTGCAGCCAGCCGCCAGAACGCGAACATGTACCGGCGGACGAAGTCCTGGGTCGGGTCCTCGATCACCTGACCGCCCGTCCACTCCCCGACCTCCTGTGCCTGTCCGCGTACCTCGGCAGCGCTTTGGCGCAGTTCCAGGTGGACCTGCTGGACTCCCTTGGAGATCTCGTGGAGCTGTGCAGCGTCCAGGTGCGCGAGGTGGCGGTTCCCGCTCATACCGACGACCCCGTCGGGTACGAGCAGGGGCAGCGGCATCCCCGTAGAGCGGGCGAGGGCCAGTGTGGTCGTCCACTCCTCAGGCTGGACAGGTCCGTCACGGTCCATGAAGGCGGTCACCCGCACCCCTGGTGTGCCGCCCTCGACTGGGGGCCAGGCGTTGAACAGCCGGACCGGGGCCCAGCCGAACGCGGCCGTGTCCGAGAGGGACCCGTTGCGGTTCGCGTGCACGATCGGCTCGGGCAGCATCAGCAGGCCCGTGGGCACCGGTAAGTCCACATCCCGGTCAAGGGTCGCGGTATCGGCGATCTCCAGCGTCGCGGCGGCCGCCATTACAGCGGCGTGCGCCGCCGGCGAGATGACGAAGACCTCGGCGGTGCGGAGCAGGTCCTGGTGCCGCCGGATCTCCCGCTTGGTGTGCGCCGTCAGATCCCGGTCCCACGGCGGTGCGTCACCCATCGCGCCGACGGTGATCGACAGCGCGTACTCCCACGCCTCCTCGTCGCCCAACCCGCCGGCCACCACTGCCGTGCGGTAGCTGTCACCGACGCCGTTGCTCGTGTTCTGGTGCATCATCGTCTCGACGAACGGATGGTCCACCGTGTCCAGCGTCTGCCGGATCATCTCGTGAGCCCGCCGCGCCGCTCCTGCCGCCGACCACTCACCGGCCCGGTCTCGTGACCGGGCTTTCTTCCCGCGGCTCGCCTTCCCCACCTGCGTTCCCTCCCTGGAGATCCCTCAAGATCAAGCGGATGCTGCCCACTGGCTGCCTTCACCAAGCGGACCAGGGCGCATCGACAGTGACCGAGAGCCCGCGGCCCCGGTACCGGGGCCGCGGGGGCGGGGGGGGTGTTGACTGAGATTGTAGCGCTGGATTAGGAATACACACCTCAGTAAAACACTCGCG
>NZ_JBEYVJ010000800.1:0-1713 GCF_040643935.1 Kitasatospora sp. NPDC047058
GCCGCCGAACGGGAACCCGGCCGGGTCCTCGTCGGGTCCGCCGGGCGCCTGCGCGACGAGGTCGAGGGTTGCGAACAGCTCGATGTGGATGAGGCCCATGCCTGGCTCCTGACGAGTTGGTTGTCCCGGTCGAGAGGTGGACCTGTGGGCGTCGGCAGACGCATCGCTCCGACGGGCACCGGCTTCGTACGCGTCGGCCGCCTCTCCCGGCGCACCGGTCACCGCTCCGTCCCGTGGCCGGCGTGCCCTGCGGGCGCCGCCGGGCCGGGACGTCGCACCGGCACTCCCCACCCACGATAGGTCAGTGGCCGCGTCCCGACCGGGTGGCCGCCGTGCACCCGGTGTCACCGCAGGTCACAGGCGCTGGCTACAGCTGCTGATCCCGGAGGTACCACTCGGTGCCGAGGAGCTCCGCGCGGGCGGCGGCCGACAGGGCGGCGAGGCGCCCCGGCAGGGCCCCGCGGACGACCTCGCTGCAGTGCGCGAGGATCGCCGCGACCTTCCGGTCCAGCCAGGGCGTGACGTCGACCGTCGCAGCGACCGCCTCGTCCGGCACCGTGAACGCAGGCCGTCCCGGTCGGACCAGCCGCGCCGCGACGGAAGACAGCGAAGAGTGCGGGTGGGTGGCCAGGTAGAGCGCCGACGGGCCCCAGGGCTCCCCGGCCTCCGGGTAGAGGCCGGGGAGCGCGGCGGCCCGGACCGCCAGGACGGTGACCCGATGGGTCTGCACGTGGTCCGGATGGCCGCTCAGACCGCCGTACGCGTCGGGCGCCACCACGACGTCCGGACGGAACGCGCGCAGGTGCGCCACCAGCCGGCCGACCGCCTCGTCCAACGGCACGTCACACCACCGGCGGGCCCCCGGCGCGGACTCCGGCACCCGCGCGTCGGCGTACCCCAGCAGCCGCGGCGGCCCGGCGCCGAGGATCCGCAGCGCCTCCGCGAGCTCGGCGGCCCGCCCGGTGTCCGGCGCCCAGGTGGCCGTGACGACACCCGTGCGCGCCCCGGCCGCCCCGGACCGGGCGAGGACACCACCGGTCAGCAGCGACTCGTCGTCCGGGTGGCCGTGGACGGCGAGCAGGCTCGGGATGGCGGGCAGGCTCTGCGAGGTCCGGGACACGCCCACCACGCTGCCCGGAAACGGAGGCCCGCGAACCCGGCCGCCGCGCCCGGCCGCGGAGCCGGCGGTCCCGCCGACGGGCGGTCACCACGGTGGCGCCCGCTGCGCTCTCCGGGCCGCGCCGCAGCGCGACCGGAACCGGGTCGCGCACGGCCGGCGTCCTGCTGGTAGAGGTGGCGGCCGGGGCGGGGACGGGGGTCTGCACGGGCATGGGTGCGGTGATTCTGCTGGTACTGCTGGCCGCGGGCGTCGGCCTGGTCCTGTCCGGAGTCGGCAAGCTGCAGACCGAGGTGCCCACCTGCTACGGCCGGCCGATGGTCCCCGGTGACGTCTGCAAGGCCCGGGCGACCGGACCGGTCACGGACGGGATGCCCGTGCCGAGCGACACCACCTACCAGGAGCAGTTGGACGCCCTGACCAGCGGCGGCTGGACCTCCGTCGGGCTCGGCCTGGTGCTCCTGGCGCTCTGTGTGGTGATCGGTATCGCCTGGGCGGCCGGAGCCGCCCGCACCTGGTAGACCGGGTGGCCGCGGGCCACTTGCGCCCGCCCGCCCGGCCCCGGGCGGCCGATCCGGATACGCTGGGCACGAGGC
>NZ_JBEYVJ010000801.1:0-1711 GCF_040643935.1 Kitasatospora sp. NPDC047058
GCGCCGGTGGCGATGCGGCCCAGGTCGTTCCAGCCGCCGTATCCGTCGCCGCCGTTGTTGGCGAAGGCGTTGACGGAGCCGTCCGCGTTGGCGACGAGGTAGTCGGCAAGCCCCTCACCGGTGACGTCGGTCAGAGTGACGGCGTTCTGGTTGGTGGTGACGCCGGTCGCCAGTTGTCCGAGGCTGACCCACCCGCCGTGACCGTCACCACCGATGTTGACGAACGTGGTGAGCGAGCCGTCGGGGTTGATGACGTTGTAGTCGGCCTTGCCATCGCCGTTCATGTCCGCCAACCGCACCCGGCTGCGGTCGGCCGTCAGACCGGTGGCGGTCCGACCGTCGTCCACCCAACCCCCCGAGGTGTCACCCCCGCGGTTGAGGTAGGTGTGAACGGCCCCACTGGAGTCGATCACGTTGTAGTCGGCCCGGCCGTCCCCGTCGAAGTCCGCGAACCTCACCTGGCTCGGGTCACTGGTCACACCGGTCGCGACCTGGCCGAGATCCTGCCAACCACCACGCCCGTCCCCACCCTCGTTCAGAAAGACGTTGACCGAGCCGTTGCCGTTGACGGTGATGTAGTCGGCCCGGCCATCCGCATTGAAGTCCGCGAACCGCACCCGGCTCGGGTCACTGGTCACACCGGTCGCGACCTGGCCGAGATCCTGCCAACCACCACGCCCGTCCCCACCCCGGTTCAGGTACACCCGAACCGAACCGTCCCCGTTGACGATGACATAGTCAGCCCGGCCGTCCCCGTCGAAGTCCGCCCAGCGCACTCGGCCCGAACCCGCCTCCGAACCCGCCCGCGACGCATGGGGACGTTGCAGCAGGCCGTCGTCGAAGGCCCGCTCCAGCCCGTTGTCGAAGACTCCGGCCATGTGCTGGTATCCCAAGTCGTTGGGGTGCAGGCGGTCGGCCATCTCCGCTGCGGGCACCAAGGCCGGCGGTTCCAGGTATCGGAGCTTCTTTCCGGCCAGCTGCCCGTACGGCAGTGCCTTGATCCTCGCGTTGTAGCTCTGTGCGGCCTCCTGCAGATTTCCGGTGGTGGGGATCAACCCTTGGACGAGCACGGTGACGCCAGGCCGATCGTTGAAGATCCGCGCGGCCAGATCGGCGAACGCGGTGGCGGCGCGGGCAGCGGCCCGCTGCTTGTCCGGATCGGGGTCGCGGTCGAGGTCGTTGATCCCGATGTGGAGCAGCACGACGTCGGGGCTGGCCGCGTTCAGCCATCCATCGATCGAGGATCGGATGTCGCTGATCCGTGCCCCGCTGTGACCTTCGTTGTCGGGATCGGCAACGCCGGTCGAATTCTGGGAGCCGACGTAGTCGATCGTGTAGCGGGACTGGCCCGCGAGGAGGTTCCACAGCGGCAGGCGGTAGCCCGCATGAGTGGAGCTTCCCGAGCCGGCCGTAATCGAGTCGCCCAGGGGCATCACCCGCAGGGGCGGACGGGCCGGTTGGGCGGCGGCGAGCGGAAGCGGACGGGTGGTGGCGAGCGAGGCAGGGGTGTTGAGGGCGAGGCTTGCCAGTCCGGTCAGGATGGCCAGCCCGAGTGTTGTGGTGCGCTTCATGAAACGTCGGGCCCTTTTGCGGAGTTCGTGGACGGTCGGTCTTAGGCGCCGGTGGCGATGCGGCCCAGGTCGTTCCAGCCGCCGTATCCGTCGCCGCCGTTGTTGGCGAAGGCGTTGACGGAGCCGTCCGCGTTGGCGAC
>NZ_JBEYVJ010000802.1:0-1708 GCF_040643935.1 Kitasatospora sp. NPDC047058
CGCCGCTGGAGGCCCATGCACCACCGCTTGGTGATCACGAAGACCACCACCGGCACCACGAAGAATCCAAGGTCAAGGAGCTCACCGTCTACCCCGGCTACGCCATGGCGCAGGTCCCGACGGCCGACGGGCGCAGCTACGACTGGTACGACTACCGGGACGGCAAGACCACCCGCCGTGTCGGCGGCACCATGGGCAAGGACAAGCCGGTCGACCTCTCCCAGTACGACTGGAACGTCCTGCCCGACCTGCTGAAGTCGGCCGGCACCCTCCTCAAGGTCTCCAACCCGACCAGCCGTTACCTGATCATCGGCCCGGACAGCGACGGCTCCCCGTCCATCCGGGTCTACCTCTCGGACGAGTACGGCCACACCGGCTTCTTCTGGGCCGACCCGAAGGGCAAGATCGGCCGCACCTACCCGTCCGACTGACCGCCACCCGGTCGACGCGTGTTCGGCGTCGCCGCCGGGCCCCGGTCAGTCGACGGGCAGGGTGAACTCGGCGGTGTGCAGCTGCCCCGCGGTCTGGAACTGGAGGTGGACCCGCCAGTTGCCCGGTTCGGCGAACAGGGCCTGGAAGGTCAGGGTGGGCCCGCCGTGGTCCCCGTTCACCGGGTTCGCCGGGTGGAGGTGGGCCAGCGCCTGGTCGCCTTCGTGGAAGGCGCTGAGGTGGGCGTAGCTGTCCAGGTAGGGCTGGAGGTCCGTGACCGGCCGGCCGTCCTGGCTGATCGTGGCGACCAGTTGGTGCGCGCCGGCCATCGGCCGGGCGTTCAGGGTGACGGTGTAGCCGTCGACGGTGGTGCTGTCGCTCGGCGCGGGCAGCGGCACTGGGGCCTCCTGGCCGGGCACCGTGAGGGTGCGGCTGAGGACGAGCTCCGTGGCGCGGGTGCCGGTGTGCGGGATGAAGTCGGCGTACAGCCGCCAGGTGCCCGGGGTGAGGGCGGCGAGGTCGGCCGTCCAGGTGCCGTCGTCGGCCATGTCCGGGTGCAGGTGCTGGAAGCCGGTGAGGTCGGTGCGGATCGCGTAGAAGTGCAGCTTCTTGGTCTGGTGGACGGTGAAGTCGGTGACCGGCGAGCCGCCGGGGCCGGTGATGGTGAACTGGAAGGCCGTCGGCCGCCCGGCCGCCACACTGCACGTCGTGGCGTTCAGCCGGTAGCCGTCCTGCTCGGCGGCGAGGCCGCGGGCGGGGCCCTGGGAGGTGTCCGCCGGGGCCGCCATCCTGGGCATCCCCGGCATCCCGGCCTTCCCCGGCCTGCTCGCCGTCGCGGCCCGCGGCGGACCGGAGGGAGCCTCCGGGACGGTCGCCGCCATCCCGAGGACGAGGAGCGTGGGCACACAGGACGCGAGCAGCCTGTGCCGGGAGAGCGGACGGGAGGGAGGTGTGGTCATCGGCAGGTCTTCTCCGTAGCGGGTGCGCCGTGGCGGGCGCCGTACGCAGCCGAGCGGTTCGGCCTCACTACTACAGGAGACCGGTGACGGGGCGTGCGATAACCGAAAGCCGCGAGGGGAACGCCGGAGGGTGCCCCGGGCCGGTCCGCACGCTGCGTTCCGGCCCGCGCGTCGCCGTGTGCCGGTGCGTCACTGCCGGGCGGTGACGCTGCCTTCTGCCACCATCCGGGGATGGACTCACCCGAGACCACGCAGATCGGGGTGGCGCCGCCGGCCAGCGCGTACTGGGTGGCGTAGGAGCCGAGGCCGCCGCTGGCGCC
>NZ_JBEYVJ010000803.1:0-1701 GCF_040643935.1 Kitasatospora sp. NPDC047058
TGTTCACTCCGCAGCTCGCCTCCGTGCGCGCCGCCCCCGCCGCCCGGGCCCTGCTGGCCCGGTCCCGCAGCAGACGACTCCACGCAGGGGCGTTGCGGGCGGAGGAGATCCTGCACCGCTACGGGCACGCGAAGGCGGTCGTCCTGGCCCGCTTCGTCCCGGTGGTGCGCACCGTCCTCAACCCGCTGGCGGGCGCGCTCGGCGTCGACGCCCGTACCTTCACCCTCTGGCAGGTCGTCGGCGGCCTGGTCTGGACGTTCGGTCTGGTCCTCGCCGGCTACGCGCTCGGGTCCTCCGTACCGAACGTCGACCACTACCTGCTGCCGATCGTCGCCGCCGTGGTCGTGGTGTCCCTGCTGCCGCTGGCGCTGGAGCTGCTGCGCTCGCGCCGACAGGCCGGTACGCGATGACGGCCGGCTCCACCGCGCTCGCCTTCGACGGGCGTCCGGTCGACGGTGGCCTGTACCTGAGCGTCGACCACTGGGCCCAGCAGCTTCCCGCAGCGCTGCGGGAGGCCGTCGCCGCCTTCTCCGCCGACGGCCTGGGCCTGCTGGCGGTGCTGATGCTCGCGGGGTGGTGGCGGGCCCGGCGCACGGACAGCACCGTCATGGCCCGGGCGCTGGCCGCGCCGCTGTGCGTGGTCGCGGCGTTCGCCGCCGACACCCTGCTCAAGGCTGTGTTGCGGGAGCCCCGCCCCTGCCTGGTGCTGCCCGCCGGGCCGACGCTGGAGGCCTGCCCCGGCCCCGGCGACTGGGCGCTGCCGAGCAACCACACCGTCATCGTCTTCGCCGGCGCGGCCGTGCTGTGGCTGGTGGACCGGCGCATCGGTGCCGCGGCCGGCGTCCTGGCCATGGCCATGGGCGCGTCCCGGGTGGCGGTGGGCGTGCACTACCCCCACGACGTGGTGCTCGGCGCCGTGGTCGGCACCGCCGCCGGTCTGGGGCTCGGCCTGCTCGCCGGGCGGGGCCGCGGACTGGTCGAACGCCTTGGCCGGGGAGCTCTGCGCCGGTGGCTGGTCGCATGAGCACCCGCGGCGTGCGGATCACCGCGATGGCGGCGGCCGGCCTGTTCGCCGTGCTCTTCGCCGTGCTCGCCGTCGTCCTGGCGGCCCGGGGGTGGTCGCCGTTCGGGTTCGAGACGTGGGCGCTCTCCCGCAGTGCCGCGCACCGGCCGCCGGAGGCCCGGCAGGCGGGCGTGGTGGTGACCTGGTTCGGCACCGGCGTCGCCCCGTACGTCCTGGCGTTCGCGGCCGGTGCGGTGTGCCTCGGTGCGGTCCCCCGCCCGCGGGACCGGCGCCGCGCCGTCGTGGTGGCACTGGCGCCGCTCGCGTGGCTGGCCGTCGGGCAGCTCCTGCGCCAGGGTCTGATGCACGGTTTCGGCCGTCCCCGCCCGCCCGGCGTCTACCGGGCGGTGTCCGCGTCGGGCTTCGCCTTCCCCTCGGGGCACACGTTCACCTCGGCCGTCTGCGCCGGACTCGTCGCACTGGCGGTGGCCCGGGCGCGTCCGGCGCTCACCCGGTGGGTGGTGGCCGGCGCGGCCGTGTTCGCGGCGGCGATCGGCACCAGCCGCGTCTACCTGGGCGTCCACTGGCCCCTCGACGTGTTCGGCGGGTGGCTCCTCGCCGCCGCCTGGCTGGCCCTGGGTACCGTCGCCCTCGACCGCGCCCTGCGCTGGGCGTCCGCACCGCGTCCGCGCGCCGGC
>NZ_JBEYVJ010000804.1:0-1690 GCF_040643935.1 Kitasatospora sp. NPDC047058
CCCGGAGCCTGCATGAGATCACCGAACGGCTGCTGCCCGTACGGCGCTTGCGCTCCAACCCTCGTGTGATCAAACGCAAGATGTCCAACTGGGCGCTCAAGCGAACCGAACACCACAACCCACCCCGACCCCCCACACCGACCGTGCACCTGGTCGCCCCAACCAAGGCCCACTCCAAGCGCCACAAAGCAGCCTAAATTAGCAGTATTGCTACTAAACGGCCGGTTGTCCCGTGCGGTCGGTCTGCGCCTTCGACACAGCGGTGGGGTCCTCGGTCGCGGCGAGCCAGTAGTCGACGCCGGTCGAGAAGCTGCCGGAGCTGCCACGAACGACGATCTCGTGCGGCCCGGGGGTGAGCCCGTCCAGCCGCACCCACAGGCCGCAGGCCCAGGAGTTGTTGAAGTCCCGGTCGCCGCTCACGGGGCCGCCGGGCACCCGCTCGGGCCGGATCTGGGTGGCCCCCAGCTCCTCAAGGGGCAGGTTCTTCCCGTCGAGCACGGCGCTACCCCGGCCGTCGTTCATGAACACCAGGCAGTCAGAGCTCTTGCCGTACATGTTGATTACCGGGAAGACGATCGGGGTGCCGGCGGGTACCGTGCAGTGACGGGTGGTGGTTGTACCGAACGTTCCGGCCAGCAGCCAGATGCCCTCCTGCTGGCCCTCACCGCAGTGGCGGCCGTCGGGGTCGGCGACGGGGTTGCGCTCCATCGGGGTCGACCCGGCCCAGCTCCACCAGCGGTTCTGAAGCTCGGGTGGGGTGAGAGCCCGTACGTCGACCGGGGTGGGCCTCGGCGTCGGCTCGTTGGACGCCGCGGCGTCCCCGGTGGCGTGGGCCAACGCGCCGGGTCCGGTGGCCGGTGTCGGGTCCGGTGCCCCGGAGCAGCCGCCGAGCAGGGTGAGTGCCGTGACAAGCAGCACGGGAATTCGAACAGAACGCATGATCGAAAGCCTATGCGGGCAGCGATGCCGCCGCTGACCATTTTCGGTTCCCGGCGGTCTGATCGATAACAGCCCAGCCCGATTTGGCCGCCGAGGGCCGCGAGAGCACGCTGCGCCCGGACGGGCTGCTCCACTACGGCGTGACCGACGAGGCCGGCACCGGGCGGCCAGGACGGCGTACAGAAAGGCACCGGATGGTCTCCGCGCAGGTCGATGGCCTGACGGAATGACAGGAGTACTGGAGTACTGGAGTTCGGCGCACTGCTGGCGCGCCTGATGGGCCACCGGACGCTCGACTCCGCCGCGTTCTCGGAAGCGGCCGGCGCCGACCCGGAGGAGCTGCGGGCCGTGCTCGACGGACGCGCCACGCCGACCGGACAGTTGCTCAGGAGCCTCGGACCGGTGCGCGGGTTGCACGCCGCCGACCTGTTCGTCCTGGCCGGGCACCCGGTACCCGACGACGCCGGTCACCCGCAATCCGCACTGGCCGGTCGGCCACGCCGTCCACGTCGGCTACGTCGGCTACGACACGATGGTCATGCGCGCCGAGAACCGGCGCCTGCTGCTGGATGCGATCCGGGCGCAGCCCCTGGTGCGACGGGAGGGAAGGGGCGGGATCGACAAGCCGCACCACCCGGTACGAGCCGGGTTCGGCGCGGTGCTCCTGGAGCTCACGCACAGCTTCTCTTCACCACTCCCCCGCCGTCGGATCACGGTGCACCGCGCGCAGGAACGTCGCCGACGACGGCAC
>NZ_JBEYVJ010000805.1:0-1690 GCF_040643935.1 Kitasatospora sp. NPDC047058
AGGAGGTGACCCCATGGCGACCACCGGAGCCCCGCGCCCGATCGACGCCGGGGTGAGGGCGATGCACATGGTCGCCCGCAACGATGCGGCGCACCTGGCGGCGCTCGTGGAACTCGTCGACGCAGGGAAGGTCGCACTCGACATCAGCGCATTACACCCGCTGGCCGACCTCGCGGACGTCCACCGCGTCAGTGAAGGCGGCCGTATCCATGGCAAGGTCGTCATCATCCCCTGAGACCGGAGGCCGCGCCCTGTTGCCCGCTTCCCAAGCCCAACTCGATGGGCACGTTCATGTGTACGCAGCTGAGCGAATTCGCGGGTACGCCGACAAACGGCTCCTGTAGGTTCTTCCGGACTCGCGTGGGCGGGTCCCCGGCGAGGGCAGAGGCAGTGATCGTGGCTGACGAACGGCTTGATGCTGAGTGGCTCCATGTACGGCCAAGCCTCAGTCCGGCTCCTGGGGATCCGAATCCTCACTCGGGATTGAGCCGGCTCGCCCTCCGACCAACCGTCAGAGCCTGCTGCTGATCTGCCGAGAGAGACCCTCGAAGAACTCCTGAAGACCGGCTGCGCCCTCTTGAGCGTTTTGACCCGATTCACCTTGCCTGCGACCTTGCCGGAGCTCCAGCAGCGGTCCGCCGGCACGGGAAGCCAGTCGGCCGGGTCCTTGTCCGCCTCGGAGTGGTTGGAGCTGCCGGAGACCGCGATCAGGCTGTTCGGCGCGCCCTGGTCGTTGGCGTACGTCTCACGGCGCGCCGCCGTCCAGCCCACGGCTCCGACTGGCGGGGAGCGTCATTCCGAGCACGCGAAATTCGGAGGGCTTCGGTGGCGGCGAGCCGTAGGGTTGGCGCGCCAAGACAGCCTGGTAGCAGGGGAGAAGCGTGCGGTCTGAGGAACATGTGGGGTGGGAGCGGGACTTCCCGGTCCGGTATCTCCTGGTTCAGGGGGACATCGGCGATGAGGAGGAGGGCGTGCTGTGGGGGCGGTGCGCGGAGGTCGAGGGCCTGTTCATGGACGCGCCTCCGCTGCCGCGAGAGGTCCTGACGCTGCGCGGCTGCCCTCGAGAGAGCCTGCTGGTCCAGGCCGTGGCGGCCAGCGCCGAACCGGTGCGGCTGCTGGGGGACGGAATGCTCTCGATCGAGCCTGTGGATCCCTCGAACGACGGGCCTGCCCGCTTCTGGGACCTGGAGGACACGGCTGTCCTGGCCCAGTGGCCCACGCCGGGCGATCCCGGGCGCGTGGACATCGTCGTGGGCACCGGCGTCAGGGAGGACAGCTTCGGGGGCGGCAAGCAGCTGCCGACGAGCCCGCGGTTCGACCTGTGGTTCCCCTCGATCCGGGGGGACAGCCCATCGGGCGATTGCCGTTCCATTGACGGCCTGCTCACCCCGCGCCCGCAGCGACCGACCCAGCCCGTGCACCTGATCGGCTGTGAACCCGCCGAACAGCTGCTGGCCCTGCTGTGCCGTCCCCTTCCGCAGAAGGACGACCCGATCAGGCTCTGGTGCCTCGACCGCCATGGCCGCGCGATGACCGGGTACCGCCTCGACCTGGACACCGTCGAGGCACGCCCGTCCGTCCTCGGCGGAGCCCTGATAAGCGCGAACGCGCCGAACGGCATCAGCTGATCATCAGGACCGCCCGCGAGCTGGCCGAGGCCGAGGGCTGGGAGGCGGTGACGACCCGCCGG
>NZ_JBEYVJ010000806.1:0-1687 GCF_040643935.1 Kitasatospora sp. NPDC047058
CCGGCCACTCCGTCCCGGAGGCGGAGTGCAGGCTCAGGAAGCCCCACGGCGGGACCCAGTACCGTCCAGCAGCTGGCCGGTCAGGAAGAGGCCGATGGCGAGGACGGCGAGCAGCCAGGCGTAGAGGACGTCGCCGTCGCCGAGGAAGTAGGTGTCGAGGTTGGCGACGACGCCGTCGTTGATGTTGTTGACGGTGCCGAGCTTGCCGAGCACGAAGTCCTGCAGGCCGCTCCAGGCGAGCATGCCGGCCAGGGTGACCACGAAGGCGGGCACGCCGATCTTGGCGAAGAAGAAGCCGTGCAGGGCGCCCATGGCGACGGCGGTGGCGATGGCGAGCAGGATCGCCAGGCCTTCGTTGAGGCCTTCGCGGACGGCCAGCACCGAGGTGACGGCGGCGCAGACACCCGCGATGGAGCCGAGCGAGAGGTCGATCTCGCCGAGCAGCAGCACGAAGACGACGCCGACCGCGATGAGGCCCGGTCCGGCGATCCACTTGGTGATGTTGGTGAGGTTGTCGGCCTGCAGGAAGTGGCCGGTGACGCTCTGGAAGATGACCGCGATCAGGATCAGGCCGATGACGACCGGCAGCGAGCCGAGGTCACCGCTCTTGATCTTGCGGCGGAACTCCTCCACGTAGCCGGCCACGCCGCCCTGGCGGACCAGCAGCCGGGGGTCGGTCGCCGGGGCGGCGGCCGGGGTGCCGGCGGCCGGGCTGGGGGTGGTCTGACTCGTGCTCACTTCGCTTCCTCCGCGATGCGTGCCTGGCGCCGGGTGACGGCGTTGTCGGTGGCGCCGGTGATGGCGGAGATGATCTCCTCGTGCGAGGTGCCGGCAACCGGGAAGGTCCCGTTGTTGCGGCCCAGGCGCAGGACGGCGACGGTGTCGGCGACCGCCTTGACGTCCGCCATGTTGTGGCTGATCAGGATCACGCCGAGGCCCCGCTCGCGCAGCCGCTCGACCAGGTCGAGGACCTGGGCGGTCTGCTCCACGCCGAGGGCGGCGGTCGGCTCGTCGAGGATGACGATCTTCGGGTCGCCGACCAGGGCGCGGGCGATGGCCACGACCTGGCGCTGGCCGCCGGAGAGCGCGGCGATCGGGATCCGCACGCTGGGGATCCGGATCGAGAGGGTGTCCAGCAGTTCCTTGGCACGCCGTTCCATGGCGACCTCGTCCAGCGTGCCGTGGCGGCGCAGCTCACGGCCGAGGAAGAGGTTGGCGACGACGTCGAGGTTGTCGCAGAGCGCGAGGTCCTGGTAGACGGTGGCGACACCGAGCGCCTGGGCGTCCTGGGGGCGGCCGATCCGCACGGGGCGGCCTTCCCAGCTGATGGTGCCCTCGTCGATCGGGTGGACGCCGGCGATCGTCTTGACCAGGGTCGACTTGCCGGCGCCGTTGTCGCCGACCAGCGCGACGACTTCGCCGGCGTGGACGTCGAGGTCGACGTCGGTGAGTGCCTGCACGGCGCCGAAGCGCTTGGAGACCTCGCGCAGCGCCAGTACGGGTGCGCCTGTCACGTGAACCATCTCCTGCGGGGTAGTGCGTGGGGTGGGAGGGGGTCCGCGCTGGGCGCGGCGGGCCGGCGCGCCCCGGGGGTCGGGGGGAGGGCCGGGTCCGCCGCGCCCGGCCGGTCGGAAGTGGACACGTCTGAACTCCCCGCACAATGGCAACCATCTGGGTTGGCGTCATG
>NZ_JBEYVJ010000807.1:0-1687 GCF_040643935.1 Kitasatospora sp. NPDC047058
GGTCCCGACGGCCGCCCGCTGCCGGCGGGGGAGACCGGCGACGTCCACCTGCGGTCCCCCGGGGCCCCGCGCGCGTACTACCGGGACGCCGAGGCCGGCGCCGCCGTCTTCCGGGCCGGCTGGGTGCGGATGGGCGACGTCGGCTTCCTGGACGAGGACGGCTACCTGCACCTGGTGGACCGCGAGTCCGACGTCGTCAAGTCCGGCGCGTTCAAGGTCTCCACGCTCCAGGTCGAGGCCGCCGCGCTGGAGCACCCGGCGGTCGCCGAGGTCGCCGTGGTCGGCCTCCCGCACCCGGTGCTCGGGATGAGCGTGGGGGCGGCCGTCGTCCCCGCCCCCGGCGCCGCCTTCGACCCGGCGGACTTCCGCGCCTTCCTCGCGACCCGGCTCGCCGCACACGAGATCCCCACCCGGATCACCACCCTGGACGCACTGCCGCGCAACGAGGGCGGCAAGCCGCTCAAGCGCGCCGTACGCGATCTGCTCGCGGCCCCGGCCTGACCGGGCCGCCGCGCCGCCTGGCGGTTCCTGCCCGCCACCGCCCTTCCCTCGGGGCGCCCGGCCCACCCGCCGTCGCCCGAATCCGCCGTCACCGGGTCTGCCGCGGCATGCCTCCCGGCTCCCGTCACCGTGGCAACCTTCCGACCCCTGAAGCGAGTTGTCGATGCCCGAGCACACCCTGGAACCGACGCCGGCGGCTGCCGAGGCCGCCGCCGTTCCCGCGTCCCCTGCCGTTCCCGCGTCCCCCGCCCAGCAGGGCATCTGGCTCACCGAACGCCTCGGCGCCGCCCGCTCCGGATTCCACCTGCCGCTGCGGATCACCTTCGACCGGGTGGACGGCGCCGCCCTGGTCGCCGCCTGCGCCGCCGTCGCCGACCGGCACCCGGTGCTGCGCGCGAGGCTGGCCGAGCACGAGGGCGGGCTCGAACTCCGGCCCGCCGAAGCCGGGTTCACCGTCACCGAAGTCGACGCGACCACCGTGACCACCGGCGGCGCGGACGGCGCGGACGACCCTGGCGGTCCGGACGGGCCGGCCGGGCTGTTCGCCGAGGAGACCGTCCGGCCGTTCGACCCCGTCACCGGCCCGCTCGCCCGCTTCACCCTCGTCCACGGCCCCGGCGGGTGCGCCGACCTGCTGGTCGTCGCCCACCACGCCGTGTTCGACGGCATCTCCAAGGACGTCCTGGTCGCCGACCTGGCCGCCGCCTACAACGCCCTCGTCGCCGGCACGCCGGTGCCTGCCCCGCCGGTACCCGCCGCGGACGGGCGCGGCTACCCGATCGCGCCCGCACCCGACGAGGCGCTGGTCCGCGAGGCCGCCGACTGGTTCGCCCCGCGCTGGTCCGACTCCGCCGACGTGCTGCTGCCCGGCGTCCGCCGGACCGCGCACGGCGCCGGTCCCGGCGAGGCCGTCACCCGCACACTGGACGCCGCCGCGCTCGGCGCGGCCGCCCGCGCCTGCGGGGTGACCACCTTCGAGTTCCTGCTGACCGCCGTGCACGCGCTGCTCCGCCGCTACGGCAACACGGACGCCCCGGTGTCCCTGCCGCTCTCCACCCGGACACCCGAACTGGCGGGCGAGATCGGCCTGTTCGTCAACGAGCTGCCGCACCACGCGCCGGCCGCCGGCGAACCGGCGGGCGGCTTCGCCGCGTTCGCCACCGCAGTGCGGGCCGGGCTGCGCGAG
>NZ_JBEYVJ010000808.1:0-1684 GCF_040643935.1 Kitasatospora sp. NPDC047058
GTGCGAGCAGCGGCAGCGTGGAGGGGCGCGGCCGTCCACCGGTGCCGCGGGCGGCGCGGGCCAGGCCGAGGAAGCCGATCAGCCCGGCGCCGCGGCCGCTCACCCGCGCGACGAGTGAGCCGACCAGGACCGGCTGGAGCCGGGCGAGCAGCAGACCGCCGGTGAGGGCGAGCAGCAGCGGGGCCGCGACCAGGACCGGGTCCAGGCCGCCGCCGGGCGGGACGACGCCTCGGCGCCGGACCTCCAGTACGGCGGCGACGGTGACGGCGAGGACGAGGAGTTCGCCGACCATCCGACGCCGCCCGCTCCGCCGGCGCGGCGCCGACCAGAGCAGGGCCGCACGGACGGGGAAGCTCAGCAACGCCAGCAGGGTGACGGCCAGGGCGGCCACCACGGCGCCCGTCCAGCGCGCGGTCGGCAGCAGGGCGAAGGCGAGCACCGTCGCGACCGTGGCCGCGGGCAGGACGGTCACCGCGCCCTCACCGAGCAGGCGCAGCTGCACCCCGCCGCGCGAGCCGCCGCGGGCCCGGAGCAGCTGGAGTTCACCATTGCGCCGGTCGAAGGCGAGGGCCGCGGCCAGGCAGAGGACCACGGCGGCGACGCCGGCCAGGCCGGCCGGGCCGATCGCGGCAAGCGGGGCTGCGGCGTCGCGGCGCGCGGTGGCCTGCTTGAAGACTTGGGGGAGGGGCGAGCCGAGCTGGAGGTCCGGCCTGCCGGTTCGGCTCCGGAGCTCGATGCTGGTGGGGCCGGACACGTACGAGGAGATCTCCTCGGTGGTCCGTGGCAGCCGGTCGGCGCGCAGGGCGGCGGCGTCGACGGGCAGCCGCCAGAAGTCCCCCGCGCCCTGGCCCCAGGAGTCGAGCCGGCCCCGCGAGCCGACGTCGATCACCCCGGCGGTCTTCCAGTGGTACTTGGGGCTGCCTTCCCGGCACGCCATCTCCGGGCAGGGCTGCTCGGCCCAGAAGGGGTCGTTCGGGTCGTTGGCCGTGTAGAGGCCGACCACCTCGGCGAGGTGACGTTCGGCCGGCCGATCGCCGACGGCCGGCTCCGACCCGGCGTCGAGGATGGCGCCGAGATGGATGCCGATGGTGTCGGCGGCGGCCCGGCTGAGCGCGATCGGGATCGCTCCGGTGTCGCGTGCGGGGCCGGGCCAGTGGCCGGCGATCAGGGTGGCGTGGTCGCTGAGGCCGTGCAGGTAGAGCAGGTCGGCCGTGGGCGGTACCTCCTCGGGCCGGGAAAGCCCGTCGTTGAGGAGCGTGCGCGGCCGGTTGCTGCGCGAGCCGTACACCTGACCGCCCGTGTCGAAGCCGAACGTCTCGTTCGGATAGGCGCCGAGCTTCTCCACCACCCGGTCGAGGTCGGCCTCGTCATGGCTGCGCGCCGAGGTGGCGACCAGGCTGGTCCAGACCGGGCCGCGGCCCTGCAGGTACGCGTGCAGCGCGGTGTCCGACCCCCGATCGACGGCGCGCGGGAACGCGGCGGCGAGAAAGACGGTGCCGAAGACGAGTACGGCGGTGAGCAGGGCGGCGAGCGGCGTCGAGCGCAGCCTGGTCCGCACCCAGGGGGCGGGGCGGTGTTCGGCCGTCGGCCCCGGGCCGGGGCCGGTGGGGCGGGACGGCGTGCTGGTGCCGGCCGGGGTGGTCACATCTCCTCCACGTGCCGCAGCCGGGCGGCCACGTCTCGA
>NZ_JBEYVJ010000809.1:0-1679 GCF_040643935.1 Kitasatospora sp. NPDC047058
TCCACGCCCGTGCCCCGGGCGGCCAGCTCCGCGACCGTCGCCGCGACACCGGCGGCGGCCGGACCGGAACGGCCGGTCAGCACCAGCCGCTCCGCACCCCGGCCGGGCAGCCACCGGGCCACGTGGCCGGCGATGGCGCCGGTGCCACCCGTGATCAGCACCGTCCCGCGCGGCGTCCAGGGGTCGTTGCCGCGAGGCTGCGAGGCCCGGGTGAGCCTGCGGCCCAGGATGCCGGCGGACCGGATCGCGACCTCGTTCTCGCCACAGCCGGCCAGCACCGCCACCAGACGGGCGCCCGCGCGCTCGTCGAGCGTCTCCGGCAGGTCGATCAACCCGCCCCAGCGGTCGGGCTGTTCCAGGCCGACGACCCGGCCGAGGCCCCAGACCTGCGCCTGCACCGGGTTGGCCAGCGCCTCGCCCGGGCCGGCCGCCGCAGCGCCGCGGGTGGCGAGCCACAGCGGCGCACCGATGCCGGCGTCACCCAGCGCCTGGATCAGGCTCAGGGTGGCGGCCAGGCCACCGGTCACCACCGGGTGCTCCGGCAGCGGCGCCTCGTCCAGCGCGACCAGCGACAGGACACCGGCCACGCCGGCGGGCTCCGCGGCCGCGGCCAGCAGCGCCGCCACCTCGGCCCGGTCCACGGCTCCGGCCGGGACCGTGACCTCGACGACCTCGGCCCCGCGAGCGGCCAGTGCGGCCGCGGACTGCTGCGTCAGGTCACCGGCCGAGCCGGCCGGGGCGACGACCAGCCAGGTGCCCGACAGAACGCGGGCGTCGGGCTCGGCGATGGCCGCCCAGCCGCCCCGGTAGCGCCAGTTGGCGGTCAGCGACCGGTCCAGCTCCCGGCGCCGCCAGGACGCCAGCGCCGGCAGGACCTCGCCGAGCTGCCGCTGGTCCTCGAGGTCCAGCGTGTCGGCGATCCGGGCGAGGTCACCCTCCTCGACGGCCGCCCAGAACCGGGCCTCCGCCGCGGTGCTCGTGCCGTCCCCGCCGACGACCGGAGTCGCCGTGGGCAGGGTCAGAATGCCCTCAGGCCAGAACCGCTGGTGGCGGAAGGCGTAGGTGGGCAGCTCGACCGGCGTGCCGGTCGGGAGCACCGAACTCCACTCCACCGCGGCGCCGTTGACGTACGCGCGGGCCAGGCCCGCGACCAGGCCGGTCACGCCCTGGTCGTCGCGCCGCTGCAGCGGGACGAACACGGCCTCGTCGCCGTCGATGCCCGCCACGGCGTCCGGGCCCAGCGAGGAGAGCGACCCGTCGGGGCCGACCTCGATGAACACCGACACACCCTGCGCGGCGAGGGCGGCCACCGCGTCGGCGAACCGCACCGCCCGGCGCGTCTGCGCCGGCCAGTAGCCCGCCTCGCACTCCGTCACCAGCTCACCGGTCAGCGCACCCGCCCACATCACCTGCGGACGGTGGTACTCCAACCCGGCGGCGACAGACGTGAGTTCGTCGAGCACCGGGTCCATCGCCGGCGAGTGGAAGGCGTGCGACACCCGCAGCCTGCGCACCCGCCGGCCCCGCTCACGCCACAGCTCCACAACCCCGTCGACGGCCTCGGTCTCACCCGAGACCACCACGGACTCCGGCCCGTTGACCGCCGCGATCACCGCACCCTCGGCCAGCGTCGCCAGGACCTCGACCTCCGGCGCGTTGACCGCCGCCATCGCACCGCC
>NZ_JBEYVJ010000810.1:0-1677 GCF_040643935.1 Kitasatospora sp. NPDC047058
AGTGGCTGTTGTCGTTCCGATCTTGAGGGGTGCCGGTCGAACGGGAGTCTCGATCGGGTGAGTCCGGCGGACGCCGTGCATGAAAGCAGGGCCTCTTGGTAGCTCGAAGGGTGTCTACGCCAAAGAGCGGTCCAGGAGGCCCTGTTGTCGCATTTCTACGGCATCGCGGGAGCGGGGTCCACTTCGGTCACTCCCGCGTGTGACTGCCTGGCACACCGGTTCGGGAACGCCGCCGACCACGGGGTCCGTGCGCGCCGCTACCCCACCGACATGTCCGATGCGGAGTGGGCGGTGGTGCGGCCGCTGCTACCGGTGCCGGGCTGGCTGCGCGGGCGGGGCGGGCAGCCGGAGGCGTACTGCCACCGCCCGATGTTGGACGCGATCCGCTACCTCGTCGACAACGGAACGAAGTGGCGGGCCATGCCGGCCGACTTCCCGCCATGGGACCGGGTCTACGCGTTCTTCCGCCGCTGGCGCGACCACGGTCTGGTCCGGGAGTTCCACGACCGGCTCCGCCGCAAGGTCCGCGAGCAGGCCGGGCGGGATCCGGAGCCGAGCGCGGGCGTGATCGACTCCCAGTCGGTCAAGGCGGACGCCGTCGTCGGCCGTGACAGCCGCGGCTTCGACGGTGGCAAGCTGGTCAACGGCCGCAAGCGGCACGCCGTGGTCGACACCCTCGGCCTGCTGCTGGGGGTGCTGGTCACTGCCGCGGACATCGGCGACCGCGCCGCCGCGCAGGTTCTGCTCGCCCAGGTGGCCGCCGCGCACCACCGGCTGGCGCTGGTCTGGGCCGACGGCGGCTATACGGGCAGCCTCGTCGAGTACGGCCTGGCCGTCCTCGCCCTGGTCCTGGCCATCGTCAAGCGCAGTGACGACATGCGCGGCTTCGTCGTGCTGCCCAAGAGGTGGATCGTGGAGCGGTTCTTCGCCCACCTGATGCGAAGCCGCCGCCTCGTGCGGGACTTCGAACGGTCCACCGGCAGCGCGGAGGCGATGGTCTACTGGTCGGCGACGATGTTCATGACCCGCCGCCTGGCCCGGCCACGGCCTTCGCGAGCGTGAACCGGCCCGGCGCCGGCTCGGCCAGCCACCCGCGCGCCGTCAGCCGCTTCGCCTTCGACCGCAAGGCCTCGATCTTCGCGGGCACCGGGTCCAGGCCGAAGCAGCCGGCCATTTCCTGGCAGGTCAGCGGGCCCTGACCGAGCCGGCCCCGGTCCGCGAGAGCCTGCACGATGCGCTGGTAGTCCGCCGACAGTGCCGATCGGGCCAGACCCGCACGCCACATCGGCACCACCGACTTCGGCTTCGCCGCCTGCGAAGATGCAGGCAGCGCGGGCGGTTCACCGCGATCCGACGACTCGTCGGCGGCATCCGGGCCGGCGGTGTCTCCTTCGCCCGGGGACAGCACTTCGCCCACGCGTGAACGGGCGATGACCCACTCGTTCCACTCCCGCTCGGCCACGACCAGCTCGGCCTGGACACGGTCCGCCTCCTCCCGCAGCGCGTCCACACGACGGCGAGCGGTCAGCTCACGCTGTTCCAGCAGCCCCACGACCGACGGCATCCCCGACCTCCAGCAAGCGCGACGACACGACAGGTCACCACTCCCCGAGACCGCCGACCCCATGCCTGAACAGCAGAAACGCAGCACTCAAGCCCGGAAAGACAACAGCCACT
>NZ_JBEYVJ010000811.1:0-1676 GCF_040643935.1 Kitasatospora sp. NPDC047058
GCACTGGCTGGCCCCGGCCGGCCAGTGCGGCCAGCCGCCCTGCGGCGGCTGGGCGAACGGCGGCGGCGTGCCGTAACCGCCCTGCGGCGGCTGGCCGTAGGGGGCCTGCTGGCCGTAGGGCGCCTGCTGCCCGTACGGGTCCTGCTGGCCGTACGGATTCTGCGCCCCGTACGGATTCTGCTGGCCGTGCGGGTTCGACTGGCCGTAGGGGTTCTGGCCGCCGGTCGGGTAGCCGTAACCCGACGGATCGTTGGTGCTCATAGTGTGCTGCTTCCGTGTCGCGGAGGTGGTGGCCGAGCTGGTTGCCGGGTAGGGCTGACAGGACGCCACCGGGTGTGGGCCGGACGGTCCTTGCCGGAGGCGGCGCGGGTCTCTACAGCACTGTAGAGCAGGCGCAAAGCCCCGGTAAAGCCCGTTGACGGTGCGTTCGGCCCGCGTCCCGCCGCATCCGCCGTGCCCGCCGCGGGCGACCGCGCCGCACGGTCGTCCCAGGTCGCGGCGGGTGGCGCCGCACGGCCGCTGGATAGGGTACGGACGGGCGGGTGCGCATCGGGCACCCGCCCACCGCAACCGTCGAAGGGACCCAGCCATGCCGGCCGCACCTGCCACCGGATCCACCTCCCGGCCGCCGCTCACCCGGTTCGGCCTGGGCACGGCCGCCGTCGGCCGGCCCGGCTACATCACCCTCGGCCGCGACGTCGACCTGCCGGCCGAGCGCACCGTCGAGGCGCTGCGCCGCCGCACGCACGAGCTGCTCGACGCCGCCTACGCGGCCGGCGTGCGCTACTTCGACACCGCCCGGTCGTACGGCCGGGCCGAGCAGTTCGTCGCCGAGTGGCTCGACGCCCGCCCGGCCGAGTCCGCCGAGGTGACGGTCGGCAGCAAGTGGGGCTACACCTACACCGCCGACTGGCAGGCCTCCGGCGTACCGGTGCACGAGGTCAAGGAGCACACGGCGGAGGTCTTCGACCGTCAGCTCAAGGAGACCCGGGCCCTGCTGGGCTCCCGCCTGGACGTCTACCTGGTGCACTCCGTCACCCCGGACAGCCCGGCGCTGACCGACCCCGCCCTGCACGAGCGGCTGGCCGGCCTGGCCGCGGAGGGCGTTCGGGTCGGCCTGTCCACCAGCGGCCCCGCCCAGGCCGACACCGTCCGCGCGGCACTGGAGCTGACCGTGGACGGCCGGCCGCTGTTCGCCGCCGTGCAGTCGACCTGGAACGTCCTGGAGCCGTCCGCCGGGCCCGCACTGGCGGCGGCGCACGCGGCCGGGTGGCTCGTGGTGGTCAAGGAGGGCATGGCCAACGGCCGGCTCGCCGACCGCAACGCCACCGGACCGGACACCGCCGCGCTGCGCGCGGTCGCCACCCGCGCGGGCACCTCCTGCGACGCCCTCGCCCTGGCCGCGGTGGCCGCCCAGCCCTGGGCGGACGTCGTGCTCTCCGGCGCCGCCGCGGCGGAACAGCTGGCCTCCAACCTCGCCGCCGCCGACCTGCACCTCGACGAGGCCCGGCTCGCCGAGCTCGCCCCCCTCGCCGAGCCCGCCGAGGAGTACTGGCGCACCCGGGCGGCCCTGCCCTGGGCCTGACGGGTCGCCAGGAGCCCCGGGGCCGGCGGGCCGCGGGGCGAACGTGCGGGTGGTGGTGGGGAGTTGGGCTAGCGGGTCTGCGTGCCGATGA
>NZ_JBEYVJ010000812.1:0-1675 GCF_040643935.1 Kitasatospora sp. NPDC047058
GACGGGCGACGCCTGCCGCAGCGCCCCCTGACCGCGCGACCGGCCGGGTCCGGCCGACGGGCCCGACGTGGCGTCAAGGAGGGTGTCCGCGCGGAAAACCCGGTGACCGGGGTGCGCCGGGGTGCCTACACTCGGCTCGCAGCCGCGTGCCGCCACCGTTCCGGGGGCGGCGCCACCGTGACGAACCGAGGGAGGGACAGGCCGTGCGCTACCGCACCGCTGTCGTCGTCCCCTCGTCGCGGTACGAGGTGATCCTGGTGTCCTCGTGCGTCCGGTGCCCGCTGCGCGGCCGGTACCGGATGCCCGCGACGAACGCCTGACCGCCCGACCGCCTGATCGACCCGACCGCCTGAACCCGCCACCGCCCCGCCCCTTTCGGCCCGGGTGGTCGCCAGGGGCGGGGCCGTCCCGGGTCCGCGGCCGTTCCGTCGCCGCAATCGCGCAGCCCATTTCCGGAACACCCCGAAAGGCACCGGGCCATGCGCACCGACCCCTTCACCACCACCGTCCAGACCGTCGCCGACGTCCGCAACCTCGGCATCCTCGCCCACGTGGACGCGGGCAAGACCACCGTCACCGAGCGGATCCTCTACCTCACCGGCGAGACCCACAAGCGCGGCGAGGTGCACGACGGCACCACCGTCACCGACTTCGACCCGCAGGAGCGCGCCCGCGGCATCACGATCTTCGCCGCGGCCGTCAGCTGCGGCTGGGACGGCCACCGGATCAACCTGATCGACACCCCCGGACACGTGGACTTCGCCGACGAGGTGGAACGCTCGCTGCGGGTGCTCGACGGCGCGGTGGCGGTGTTCGACGCCGTCGCGGGCGTGGAGCCGCAGAGCGAGTCCGTCTGGCGGCAGGCCGACCGGCACGGCGTGCCCCGGATCGCCTTCGTCAACAAGCTCGACCGGGCCGGCGCCGACCTGGACGCCGCCGTGGACTCCATCCGCGAGCGGCTGCACCCGGCGCCCCTGGCCGTCCAGCTGCCGATCGGACGTGAGGACGGGTTCACCGGCGTGGTCGACCTGGTCCGGATGCGCGCGCTGACCTGGGTGGACCTTCCCTGGCCGAACGGCTACCGCGAGGGTCCGGTGCCCGAGGACCTGCGCGAGGAGGCCGGGCGCCGCCGGCACGCGCTGGACGAGGCGGTGGCCGGGCTCCACCCCGGCGCGCTGGAGGAGTTCTGCGCGCAGGGGGCGCTGACCCCCGGCACGCTGGCCGCCGCCCTGCGCGAACTCACCCGCACGGGTGAGGCCGTGGTCGTGCTCTGCGGCTCGGCCTACCGCAACCGGGGCATCGAACCGCTGCTGGAGGCCGTGGTGGCCTACCTGCCCTCGCCGCTGGACGTGCCGGCCGTGCGCGGCACGCTCGGCGGCGCCGCGCAGGAGCGGACCGCCGACCCGGCCGGCCCGTTCGCGGCGCTGGTCTTCAAGGTGAACGCCACCGCCACCGGCCGGCTCACCTATCTGCGCGTCTACTCGGGAACACTGCGGAAGGGGGACACGGTGCTGGACGCCGGCACGGGACGCACCGAGCGGATCGCCCGGGTCCTCCGGGTGCAGGCCGACCGGCACGCCGAGGCCGAGGCGGCGGTGGCCGGGGACATCGTCGCGGTGGTCGGCGTCAAGGCCGATCGAGCTGCCCTGGGCCGGGTGGCCCGCCGCGATGGTCA
>NZ_JBEYVJ010000813.1:0-1669 GCF_040643935.1 Kitasatospora sp. NPDC047058
TCCGCCAATTCCCTTGCCCGCCATGGGTGCCCGCCCATCCGGCGGAGTCGCCCGGCCTGCCGCTTCCCTCACGGACGGCGCCCGGGCCCGTCAGGAGTCTGGGGACTGTCCTGCGCCTACTCGGCCGGCTGCGCCTCGAAGGGGTCCAGGATCTCGTCGAACGCACCCAACAGGCCGTCCAGAGTGGCCGGTTGGGCCGTGGCGGCCGGATCCGGCTCGGTGGTGACCACGATGCAGTCGGCCGCCTTGCGGGCCAGCCGCACCGCCGTCTCGGCGTCCTCGGCGTGCACGATCACATGGCCGCAGCGGTCCTCCGACCAGCGCAACTCGCCGACGACGGAACCGGGTTCCACACTCACCGCGGCCCGGACCACGCCCTCCATGAGCTGCGCCCGGTCCAGCCCCTCCACCGAGACGACCGTCCCGGGCTCGGCGGTGAGGAAGCGGACCGCCGCCGCGCCACGCGCCGGGTGCAGCTCCGCCAGCGGCGCCGAGGTGCCCGCGAGCCGGTAGGTGGCCTCCTCCTGGTCCACGCCGTACACCATGCGCACCAGGTCGTTGATGAAATCGCCGCCACGCCGGCAGTGCGACTCGACGATCCGCGGCCCCTCGGCCGTGAGGATCATCTCGGTGTGTGACGGCCCGTCCTGCAGCCCGACGGCGTCCAGCAGAGTGACCGTCAGATCCCTGATCGCCTCCAGCTGTTCACCGGGAAGCGGCGCCGGGACCACGTGGCCGAGCTCCACCACGCCGGAGTCGGTGTCCTTGGCGGTCACCGCCAGCACCGTGTGCCGGCCCGCCTCCGAGAACGCCTCGACGCTCAACTCCGGCCCCACCAGGAGCTTTTCGACCAGGAAGTCGCCGATGCCGAACTCCTCGCGCCAGGCCCAGACCTCGTCGACCTCCTCGGCGGAGCGCACCGGCCGGACACCCAGGCTGCCCGACCCCTTGGTCGGCTTGACGATCGCGGCACCGTGCGCGGCGACGAATTCCCCCAGCTGCTCGCGGGTGGGATTGGCCGTGAAAGGCACCGCCGCGATCCCCTGCTCGTTCAGCAGTGCACGCATCGCGGACTTGTCGTGCAGCAGCCGCGTCGTCCGGGCGCCGTTGCCCTGGAGCCCCAGCAGGTCGACCAGGTGGCCGCCGACCAGCTGCGCCGCCTCGGACTGCGTCACGACCCGGGTGAACGGCTCCACCTCGTGCAGGGCCCGGGCCAGGGCGACCACGGTCGGCACCTGCTGGTAGTCCACCAGCAGCAATTGCGTGCAGTGCGGAATGACCGACGGGTCGAATTGCGAAGGTTTCTGTGCGTAGACGACGTCCACACCGGCCGGTCCGGCCTTGCTGACGAGTCGAATGCTGTCACCGATAACCAGAACGCGCGGTTTCGCCATTGAAACAATCCCCCACTGGTTATGAAGAATTCATTGCGACGCCGATTCACCGGGTCGCGGACAATTGCGCCGTTTCACCCCGGCGCGTCGGGCGCAGCCGTGCGCCGGCCGTCCGCGCAGGTCGCCGTCCCCACGGCTCCCGGCGCAAACGGCCGACGTCACAAGCTGTTTGACCTACCAGCCCCGGCGCCTGCCCGGCGCCGGGAGGTAGCCGGAACAACGGGCAGGTCCGCCGCGCGCCGCGCTGCAAACCCGCCCGTTCATTCCGCCTACCC
>NZ_JBEYVJ010000814.1:0-1663 GCF_040643935.1 Kitasatospora sp. NPDC047058
CGTCGGCCGGGGGCCGGACCTCGTCGCGGGGCGGCTCGGACGAGCTGGGCGAGGCCCAGCCCGGAGTGTCGGTCATCACTGCTCCTCGGAGGGGCTCACCTCGCCGGGGCGGAGGGTGAACTCCCGCTCGCCGAGGAGCAGGCGCAGCTCGCCCGCGAGGACGTAGAGCCACTCGTAGCCGTGGTGGGTGACCAGCTTCGGTTCGCGCGGCTGCAGCACCTGCTTGAACACCTGCACCCGGCCCGGGTACTGGGTGAGCGGTACGAGGACGCTCCCGTGGCCCTTGTGCAGGGGCGTCAGGTGGACCCGCGGGTCGCCGGTGGCCGGGGCGGCGACCAGCTGGTCGAGGGCGATCCGGTGGGCCCGGGCGAGCGGGATGAGCAGGTCGAGCGTGGGGCTCCGTTTGCCCGACTCCAGCCGGGAGAGGGTGCTCAACGAGAGCCCGGTGGTGGCCGCGAGCTCCTTGAGCGTGAGGCCGCGGTCGTGCCGGAGCGCCCGCAGCCGGGGCCCGATGGCGTCGAGGAGCGCCTCGAGTTCGGTGTCCATGCGGCCCAGTCTGCCAGTTTGCGGTTTCCGCAAATCTGCTGGGCAGTGGTGTCCGGCCGGTCCGAGCATGACGGGGAGATCGTTCCGGACCGAGAGGTGAGCCGTGACCACGACCGCGCTACCGACCGCTGCGCCACCCGCGCCGCCCGCACTCAGTGTGCGCCGACGCTGGACGGTGCTGGCCGTCTGCTGCCTGAGCATGTTCCTGGTGGGGCTGGACACCACCATCGTCAACGTCGGACTGCCGGCGATCGGGCACGGCCTGGGGGTGGGGACGCGCGGTCTGGAGTGGATCGTCGACGCCTACACCCTCGTCCTGGCGAGCCTGCTGATCACCTCCGGCTCGCTGGCGGACCGGTTCGGGCGGCGCCGGGTCTTCCAGGCCGGCCTCGCCGTGTTCGGGGTGGCCTCGCTGGCCTGCGCCCTCGCGCCCTCCGTCGGGGTGCTGGTCGCCGCCCGGGCGGTGCAGGGGGTGGGCGCCTCGATGCTGAGCCCGGTGGCGCTCGCGATCGTCGTGAACGCCATGCCCGACCCGCGGGAGCGGGCCCAGGCGATCGGCGTCTGGGCGGCGGTCTTCGGGCTCAGCATGGCCGCCGGACCCGTCACCGGCGGCGCGCTCGTCGCCGCGCTCGGCTGGCAGTCGGTGTTCTGGGCCGGCGTGCCGGTCGTCGTGGTGGCACTCGTGCTCAGCGCGGTGTTCGTCCCGGAGTCCCGGGCGGCGCAGGCGCAGCGGCTCGACCTGCCCGGGCAGGCGCTGCTCACGGTGGTCGTCGGCGTCTCGGTCGGCGTCCTGCTCGAAGGCCCCCGCCTGGGGTGGACGTCACTCCCGGTGCTGGCCGGGTGTGCCGTCGCCGTCCTCGCGGTGGCCGGCTTCGGACGGGTCGAGGCGCGCCGGAGCGAGCCGCTGATGGACCTCGGGCTCTTCCGGCGGCCGGCCTTCACGACCGCGGTCCTGGGGGCGGTGGCGGTGTTCGTGGCGCTGAACGTGACGCTGCTGCTCAACACCTTCTACCTCCAGCACACCCGGGGCTGGTCGCCACTGACGAGCGGGGTGGCGACGCTGCCGCTGGCGCTGGGCGCGACCGTCTGCGCGCCGCTGTCCGGCCGGCTGGTGGGC
>NZ_JBEYVJ010000815.1:0-1662 GCF_040643935.1 Kitasatospora sp. NPDC047058
GCGCCGTCGCGCTGGCCGGTGGCGGCACGGCGCTGCTCCTCACCCGGACGGGCCGCGGAGGCGACAAGCCGCGGGCCGCCGCATCCGTCACCCCGAGGACGGACCCCACCGACTACACCCGCTCGCTGGAGACGAACGTGGTCGCGACCCCGCTCTGGACGAAGCCGCTCGCCGAGCCGCTGATCCGGGTGGCGGGCGACGGCGACACCGTCGTCGCCGCCGGGATGAAGAGCGTCTGGGCACTCGACCGCGACGGCAGGCCCCGCTGGGGACCGCTGGCCAACTACGCCTCCCCGTCCGGGGTCGGCACCGGCGACTGCCCGGTGGCCGTCGCCGGGGGCACCGCCTACGTGATGGGGTACGGCGGCCCGAGCGACCTGACGTACGTCTTCAAGGCCGTCGACCTCGCCACCGGCACCGTGGCCTGGACCCTCACCCGGCCGGACCTGCGGATCACCCGCTCCGCCTCGGTCCTCGGGCTGCTCGGCGGCCTCGTCTACGTCCACGGGGAGGCCTCCGGCACCTTCCCCCAGGCCGACCCCAAGACCCCGCCCCTCTACACCGCCGGTTTCGTCTGGGCGGTGGACCCGGAGACCCGCGGGCTCCGCTGGCAGGCCGTCCACCCGCGCCAAGTGCTGGAAACCACCCGGCTCTACCTCCCCTCCTCGGGTACCCGCCTGCTCTGGGAGACGTACGGTACCGATCTCAACACGTACCAGAAGTCGGGGCGGCTGGAGGCGCTCGACGCCGCCGACGGCGGGAAGAGCCTGTGGCAGCAGCTGGCCCCCGGCAGCGGCGCTCCGATCCCCAGCCTGCCGTACTTCTTCGACGGCCGGCACTGCTCGGCCGCGGGCAACTTCCTCTACCTCGCCGACCGGCTCTACGCGGTCGACCCGGCCGACGGCAGGGTGGTCTGGCAGTCGGCCGGGGAGTGGGCCTTCCAGGCCGTGGTGGCGTCCGAAGACGGCGCCACCGTCTACGCCCTCGGGGCGCACTACGCGAAGGCCCGCACCGTCGTCCAGGCCTTCGACGCGCGGACCGGTGCCGTCCGCTGGTCCGGGTCCGTCCCCATGGGGGTGGTCCAGGACATGGCGGCGCACTACGCGGACGACACCCTCTACATCTGGATCCACGGCACGGTCCGGGCGCTCGATCCGGTGACCGGAGCCCCCCGCTGGACCTTCGAGTTCAAGCCCAACGGCAGCTCCGTCACCCCCGTGCCCTACTGGGCCGGCGGCGGCCGGCTCTACGGCCCGACCGAGAACGGACTGGTCGCCATCGCCGCCGACGGCAACGCGCCCCGCGGCTGAATCCGTCCGATTTCAGGGAGGGAGCGGGCGTTCAGGCGCCCGTCCGGCAAAAGGCTGAGGCAGAATGGGTCCACACTCGAAGGGAGGGCCTGTCGCCCACCCGGTGGCAGGTCGGCCCACGCCCCCGGAGGTACTTCGTGTCCAGGATCAGTGACAACGACTCCATGCCCACGCCGGACCGTCTGCTGCACACCGGCGCCGAAAACCCCGTCGACCCCGAGGACCTGGTCATGGCCTCGGGCCGCGACGTTACCCCCGCCCTGGTCGAGAAGGCCCGCGAGGACCTCGCCAAGTACGGCGCGGCAGCCGTGGCCGGTCTTGCGGGCGGCGTCGGCGGCGGCCGACCGTACGC
>NZ_JBEYVJ010000816.1:0-1646 GCF_040643935.1 Kitasatospora sp. NPDC047058
TCCAGGGGGCGCCAACTCCCAGCCCCCCCCGGCCCGCCGGCGGACGGGGCGCCCGCCGCCCCCCCCCTGCCCCCCCCCCCCCACTTTGCTGCGGCGGGGGCCGGAGGCCCGCGCGGGTGTCTTCCGGAAAGCGGTGCGGCGTGCCCGGGGGGCGTCCCCCGCGCACGCTAATTCGTTAGGCCGATGCGGTTACTCTGCAGCGGTGCGAACCGTGACCGGGTGACGGGGAGGCGTATTCAGAAGATCCGTTTTGCGGATCATCCTGGAGCGTCATGCGTACTCGAATCACCACCCTGGTCCTGTCCGGACTGGCCTCGGCCGCCCTCGTCTGGGGCGCGGACGGAACGGCCTACGCCTCGCCCGTCGTCGACCACGGCGCAGTCTCCGAACCGGCGGAGGCCCGGGGCGAATGGGTCGACAGCCTCCTGCGCCTGGCCGAGGAGGACAGCGGCTCCGCCGTCGGCACCTTGGCCTTCACCGGCCGCAGCACGATCCACTCCAAGCCGGTGATCCGCCCGGCCCAGCGGGCCGACAGCGGCACCGAGGCCGACGACGCCTGGGCCGACAGCCCGGCGCGGGAGTCCGCGGACTCGGTCGAGGGCGACGCCGTAGAGCAGGACGAGCCGGCCCGGCTGGGCGAGGACGGCGTCGAGCGCAGCCGGCCGATGGCCGCACCGGCGGCGCTCGCGGGCCCCGAGAGTGCGCCCGCCGGCCACGGTGAGCACTGCGCCGAGGACGGGCGCGGCCCCAACGGGGGTCACGGGCCCGGCGACTGCGACTGCACGTCCGGTGACCACGGTGACCACGGCGGGCACGAGGAGCACGGCGGTCACGAGGAGCACGGTGACCACGGCGGGCACGAGGGCCACGGCGGTCACGAGGAGCACGGTGACCACGGCGGCCATGAGGGTCACGGCGGTCACGAGGGCCACGGTGGCCAGGGCCAGGGCCAGAGCAACGAGCAGAACCAGACGCAGGGCCAGGGACAAGGCCAGGGACAAGGCCAGGACCAGGGACAGGGACAGAGCCAGAGCGGCAAGCAGCACCAGGACCAGCAGGTCAACGTGACCGTCGTCGTGCAGAACGTCGTCACCAACGACCTCGACAACAGCGCGAACAACATCGCCGCCAGCAGCGCGAACAACTCCGCGCACAACAGCGCGCACAACTCGGCGCACAACAACCAGTCGGCCTCGCAGGCCAACCACCTGTCCAACGAGCAGAGCCAGAAGAACCAGCAGCTCGCGCACAACGTGAACAAGAGCAGCCTCGTCGCGAAGGAGCAGAAGCCGGACAAGGCGGTCCACCACGGTGGCCAGGAGCACGGCGGGAAGCCCGGGCACCACGGTTCCGGCCAGGAGCACCCGTCCGGGCAGCACGGCAAGGACCACAAGCCCGGGCATCAGCACGCGGAGCTGGCCGAGACGGGTTCCCAGGACACGCCGCTCCTGCTCGGCCTCTCGGCGGCGCTCCTCGCGGCGGGTGCGGCGGCGATGCGGCTCGGCCGGCGGCGTGCCTGACCGGCCCGGTCCCCGGGGTGCCGGGTGACGGTGCCCCGGGCCACCGCGTGGCGCCGTCCCGGCCGTTCTCGGCCGGGATGCAAGAGTCCATATCGACGGGATGGTTTGGGACCACGGTGTCGGCGC
>NZ_JBEYVJ010000817.1:0-1642 GCF_040643935.1 Kitasatospora sp. NPDC047058
GACGCGCCGGGTGCCCGCGAGGGCCGTCCGCTGGACCTCGCCGACGTGGCCGGCCGTCGGGTCGTGGAGACCTCGCTGCACGGCCGGGTCGCCGTTCCGGACCTTCGGCGAGAAGGGCCGTGAGCTCGGCGGCCAGGTGCGGGCCGAGCTCGCCCCAGCCGTCCTTGTAGCCGTAGACGCCGGCCAAGGTGCGGGCCTCGTAGTCGCCGTTCATGATCTCGATGTCGTCGGCCGTGATGAGGGCCGGGTGGGCGACGCCGACGGCCGACGACACCTTCAGCAGCTCCTTGCGCAGGGTGCGCAGGTACGCAGCCGCCCGGTCGGCCTTGGAGAGCGGGTCGAGGCCGCGGGCCAGCCACGGGTTCTGGGTCGCGATGCCGGTGGGGCACTTGTCGGTGTGGCACTTCTGCGCCTGGATGCAGCCGATCGAGAGCATCGCCTCGCGGGCCACGTTGATCATGTCGACGCCCAGGGCGAAGGCGACCGCGGCGTTCTCGGGCAGGCCGAGCTTGCCCGAGCCGATGAAGGTCAGATCGTCGGTGAGCCCCAGCTCGGCGAAGGTGCCGTAGACCCGGGAGAAACCCATCCGGAACGGCAGCGACACCGAGTCGGCGAAGATCCGCGGCGCGGCCCCGGTGCCGCCCTCGCCGCCGTCGATCGTCACGAAGTCGACCCCGCGGTCACCACGCGCCATCAGCGCGGCCAGCTCCTGCCAGAAGCCCATCTCCCCCACCGCGCTCTTGACCCCGACCGGCAGGCCGGTCTCGGTGGCGAGCAGTTCGACGAAGTCGAGCATCGAGTCGACGTCGCCGAACGCCGTGTGCCGCGACGGGGAGGCACAGTCCTCGCCGACCGGGATGCCGCGGATCCCGGCGATCTCCGCGGTCACCTTCGCGCCCGGCAGCATCCCGCCCAGCCCCGGCTTGGCCCCCTGGGAGAGCTTGATCTCTATCGCCCTGACCGGAGCGCCGGCGACCACGTCCTTCAGCTTGCCGAGGTCGAAGCCGCCGTCCTCGTTGCGGCAGCCGAAGTACGACGTGCCGAGCTGGAGGACGAGGTCGCCGCCGTTGCGGTGGTAGGGCGAGAGGCCGCCCTCGCCCGTGTTGTGCATCGCGCCCGCCAGCGCCGCCCCCTTGTTGAGCGCCGTGACGGCCGCGCCGGAGAGCGATCCGAAGCTCATCGCCGAGATGTTCACCACGCTCGCCGGCCGGAACGCCTTGGCGCGCCCGCGCGGCCCGCCCAGCACCTTGGCCGAGGGCAGCGGGGCCTGCGGATCGTGGAGGTCGGGCAGGGCGTCGGCGAACGTGCGCTGCTTCAGGTAGGCGTGCCCCTGGACGTGCTCGACGTCGACCTCGGTCCCGAACCCGAAGTAGTTGTTCTCCTCCTTCGCCGACGCGTAGATCCACGTGCGCTGGTCACGACTGAACGGGCGTTCCTCCTCGTTGGAGGTCACGATGTACTGCCGCAGCTCCGGCCCGATCGTCTCCAGGAGGTACCGGGCGTGCCCGACCACCGGGAAGTTCCGGAGCAGCGCGTGCCTCTTCTGGACGAGGTCGCGGGCGGCCAGGAGTGCCACCGCTGTTGCGGCGACCGCGCCGATCTTCCGGGCTTTCATGGACGTTCCTCCTCGTGCACGACTCCG
>NZ_JBEYVJ010000818.1:0-1641 GCF_040643935.1 Kitasatospora sp. NPDC047058
TGCTTGGGGGCGGGGGTTCACGTTGATTGAATCGCATAGTGATCTGCTCTCCTCCGGGGAGTGTAGGGGGGTTCATGAGTCGCAGAAAAATCGGGACCGGCTTCGTCACCGCGCAGCTGCCGCTGCACTTCACCGACGCCGACCTCGCGGACCTCACCGGCTACCTCGCCGCCCGCGCGGCGGCCGAGGATGACGCTGCCCTGCCGGACGGCTCCGCCACGGACTGGCCGGAGGCCGGCCGCAGCGCCTACCTCCGGCTGCACGCCGCGGACCCGTTCGTGGTGGAGATCCGCGACCCGGTGCAGAGCGGGGTCACGGTGAGCGTGCCGCTCCACCTGCGCGACGGCTGGGCCGCCCGCGCGGCCTCCCGCCTGGACGCCCTGCGCGCCGCACTCGCCGACGGCTCCTGAGCGCGCCGCGGCTGCCCCGCTCCGCCCTCTCCGGATCAGCTATACGTTCATGAATTGGTGAGAGCCTCTCACGGATTCCATTGACCTCGTGCCGAGATCGGGTTACAACATCTCACAGACGCGTAGCCATCTATCTGTCTGGGGGGTCTCCATGCCCGGTGCCCGTGCCACCCTGCTCACCGTCCCGCTCGCCGTCGGCCTGCTGTGTGCCACGGCCGTGCCCGCCGCGGCCGCCGCCACACCACACGCCGCCCGTCCCGGCACGTCCCTGACCTGCCGGGGGCAGGGAGTCGACCCCGCAGCGCTCGTCCGCCACCGGGCCGAGATCGTGATCGACGCGCCGCTGCGCACCGTCTGGCGGCTGCAGACCGACGTGGAGCGCTGGCCGGCCTGGCAGGCGCCGGTCCGGACCGCGGAGCGACTCGACGCCGGCCCGTTCCGCAAGGGTTCGGTGTTCCGGTGGACGACCCCGGTGCCCCCCAACCCCGCAACTCCCGCCACCAGCCTGGAGATCACCTCGACCGTCGAGCAGGTCGAGCGCAACTCCTGCATCCGCTGGACCGGCCCGGCGATCGGTGAAGGGCTGCACATCGACGGCGTCCACGTGTGGAACTTCACCAGGGTCAGGGGCGGCGTCCGCGTGACCACCGAGGAGACCCACACCGGACCCCAGGTCGAGGCCGACGTTCCGACGGCGACCGGGATCCTCCGGCAGGGCCTCGAGGCATGGCTGCGCGACCTGAAGGCCGCCGCGGAAGCCCCCGCCCACGACGACCGGCCGAGCTGACACGCTCACCACACCGGCCCCCGGCCCCCAGGGCCGGCCCGCCGACGTCACGTCAGGGCGTCCTCGCTCACAGGGGGGTGAGGATGTCCTGGTGCGCCCCGTCGAGGACGAGGCCGTTGTCCCACCGGACGCGGACCGTCACCCGCTTCCCCCGCTCCCGGTGCGCGGCCCACTCGGGCTCCAGCTCGGCGATCTCCGCCTCCAGCCGCTCCCGGCTCGCCGCCGGCATGGTGTGCCCGTAGTCCTCGAACAGCGCCTTGAGCCGCTGGTACTCGCGGACCGCGTGGCTTTCCGGGAGTTCCCCGTCCACCCGCTCGACGGTGCCCTCGATCCCGGCTCCCAGCGAGAGGAACCCGACGGCGGCCCCGGGCTCCCCGGCGACCGCCTCACCGAGCCCGAGGTCCTCGGTCAGCCTGACGCGTCGGCCTTCCTCCAGGGTCATCC
>NZ_JBEYVJ010000819.1:0-1636 GCF_040643935.1 Kitasatospora sp. NPDC047058
CACGTCCGTTGTCGCGAACCACGGCTCGCCGTCGATCATCACGACCCTGATCGGCAGGGTGGGCTCGGACGGCACCCGCACGAGCCGCGGCACGCGCACCTGGCCGGCCCGCACCGCGAACTGCGGCTCGCCCGACGCGACGCCCGCCCGCAGGCACGCCATCGCCTCGTCGGACAGGCCGTCCAGGTCGGCCAGCGCGATCCGGCCCGGGTTCTCCGCCTGGGCAACCCGGACGAGGCCCCAGACGGGCGCGGCCGTGACCTCCATAGGCACCTCGGGATCGGCGTCCACCGCGTGTTCGGTCACCACCACCAGCTGCGACGCGGACAGCGCGTCCGCGGCCAGCCACTCCTGCACCAGGCCCAGCGTGCCGACCGCGACGTCACGCGCCGCGCCCGGGACATCGTCGGGGGCCGGCTCGGGAACGACCCGCGCCACCACGACCTCGGGAACGGTGTCACCAGCGTCGACGGCCGCCAACAGCGCGGCCAGGTCGGCGTACGACGCGGCGCCGGGCAGCTCCTCGCCGAGGACGGCCCAGCGGCCGTGCGGCTCCTCCGCACCCGCGACCGGGACAGGGACCCACTCCACGCCGAACAGCTCATCGTGCGCCGGTGCCGCAGCGGCGGCGAACGGCCGCAGGACCACGGAGCCCACCGACGCGATCAGCCCACCGGTGGCGTCGGCCAGGGTCAGGGACACGCCCTCGCCCGAGGCCAGCGGGGCCACCCGCACCCGCGCCGCCACCGCATCCGCCGCGTGCACGACCGCATCGCCCCAGGCGAACGGGACTTCGGGCCGGTCGCGGCGCTCGCCCGTGCCCACGATCACGTGCAGGGCGGCGTCCAGCAGCGCGGGGTGAAGCCCGAATCCGGCGGCGTTCACGCCGTCCGGCAGGGTGACCTCGGCGAACAGCTCCGCGCCGCGCCGCCAAGCCGCGCGCAGACCCTGGAAGACCGGTCCGTAGGCGAGACCGCTGGTGGCCAGAGCCGGATAGAACCCGTCCAGGTCCACGGCTTCCGCGCCGGCCGGAGGCCACTGACCCCAGCCCTCACCGACGGCTATGTCGGCAGAGGCGGCCAGAACGCCGGTCGCGTGGCGAGTCCACTCCTCCTCGACCGTCGCGTCGTCCGCCTGGGCATAGACGCCCACCGCGCGGCGACCGGACGCGTCGGCCTCGTCCACGGTCACCTGCACCCGGACCCCGCCCTGGGGCGGGAGCACCAGCGGCGCTTCGATGACCAGTTCCTCGACGCGACCGCAGCCGGCCTCGTCACCGGCCCGCACCGCCATCTCGACCAGCGCGGTCCCGGGCACGACCACCCGGCCGGCGACCACGTGGTCGGCCAGCCAGGACTGGCCCGCGAGCGACAGCCGTCCGGTCAGAACAAGGCCGCCACTGGCCGGCAGGGACACCGCCGCACCCAGCAGCGGGTGCCGCGCCGGGGACTGGCCCAGCCCGGCCGCGTCCACCACGTTGGTACCGGTCGGCAGCCAGTGGCGCTGGCGCTGGAAGGCGTAGGTGGGCAGGTCGATCCGCTGGGCGCCGGTGCCCGTGTAGAGCTTCTCCCAGGCGACCGGGACGCCGCGGACGAACGCCTTGGCGAGCGCGGTGAGCAGGGCGCGGGGTTCGTCG
>NZ_JBEYVJ010000820.1:0-1635 GCF_040643935.1 Kitasatospora sp. NPDC047058
GCACACGGCGCCGGCCGCCGCCGGGGACGGACGGCCGCGTACGGGGGCGGCCGGCCGGGGCCGAGTGTGCCCCGCAATGACCGGTCGTGATCGACTTCCGATCGGCTGTGACGGATGCGGTGCGAAGTGGCGAGCGTTTCCGACGTACAGTGCTCGCTGACTTTCGGAGGGGAGAACCGTGGACCTGGACCACCAGGGGAGTGGCTACACCGGAGCCGGCGCAGGCCCGCAGGCGGTGGCGGTGCCGCCGCCGCCCGCAGCGCCGCCGCTGCCCCCGGCCCCGCCACTGCCCGTGACGCCGCCCGTGACCGGCGCGGCCGCGCCCGGGTCGGCGCTGTCCGGGCTGCTCGGGCGGCGCGGCCTGCTGAAGGCCGGGCTCGGGCTCGGCGGGCTCACCGCCGTCGGCATCGGTACGGCGGTCGCCCTGGGCGGCAACGCGCCGGACCCGGCCGGCCCGGCCGGCCCCGGAGCGTCCACCGCACCGCCCTCGCCCACCCCCTCCGGCACGCCGTCGGCCAGCGCCTCGGCCGCCGTCGTCCCCTCGCTGCGCAACGAGGAGCAGCACTCGGCGGCCCGCGGCGGCATCGCCGTCAAGATGATCACGATCATCCCGGAGGGCGTCGCCCGCCCGGCCGACCTTCCGGTCTGCGTCGCCCTGCACGGCCGCAGCGCCACCTCCCAGGCCTGGACCGACCTCGGGCTGCCGCAGATCCTGGTCGCCGCCATCGCGGCCGGCGTCCCCCCGTTCGCGGTGGTCGCCGTCGACGGCGGCGACGCGACGTACTGGCGGCGCACCGCGTCCGGT
This sequence comes from Kitasatospora sp. NPDC047058, assembly GCF_040643935.1. Lineage (NCBI taxonomy): Bacteria > Bacillati > Actinomycetota > Actinomycetes > Kitasatosporales > Streptomycetaceae > Kitasatospora > Kitasatospora sp. NPDC047058. The sequence goes on from NZ_JBEYVJ010000820.1 coordinate 806, forward strand.
GACGACCCGCAGAAGATGCTGCTGGACGAACTGCCCGGCTGGCTCGCCAAGCAGGGGCTGCGCCCGCCCGACGCCGCGATGGGCATCTCGATGGGCGGCTTCGGCTCGCTCCGCTACGCCCGCAACCGCGGTGCGGCCTTCGGCCCGGTGGCCGCCCTCAGCCCGGCCCTGTTCCGCAGCTGGGCGGACGCCAAGGCGGTCGGCGTCTTCAAGGACGAGGCCGACTGGCGCGAACACGAGCCGCTGCTCCACCAGGACCAGCCGCACGGCCGCCCGATCGGCGTCTGGTGCGGCACCGAGGACCAGTTCTGCGACGCCGCCCGCAAGCTGGCCGGTGAGACCGTCCAGGCCCGCTTCACCCCGGGCGCGCACGACGCCGCGTACTGGAAGAAGGTCCTGCCGGACGCGGTCTCCTTCCTCGGCCACGCCCTGGCCAACCGCGGCACCGGCTGACCCTGGCCCCCGGTGGCGCACCCGGGCCGCCCCGGGGGCGTCCGCTGCGGTGGAGGAACACCACCGGGTGGTGGAGGATCGTGACCGACGGCCCGCCCGTCGTGACCGACCCTCCGGCCCCCGACCGTACGGTGGTGGATCCGCGCCATGAGCAACCTCGACCTCAAGCCCGCACCCACCCGCTGCGGCGGCGAGGCCGGCACCGGCCCGGTCCACGAGCTGCTGACCACCCGTCAGGTCCGGCTCGGCGAGAGCACGGTGGTCCGCCGGCTGTTGCCGAACCTGGGGCGTCGGATGGTGGGGGCGTGGTGTTTCGTGGACCACTACGGTCCGGACGACATCGCGGACGAGCCGGGCATGCAGGTCCCGCCGCATCC
>NZ_JBEYVJ010000822.1:0-1624 GCF_040643935.1 Kitasatospora sp. NPDC047058
GGTCCGCGGCGGGGCGGTACGCGCCGTGCCGCTGGTGGGCCCCGCGCCGGACACGGGGGTGGACGGACCTCTGGTGGATCCAGTATGGGAGCCGCGGTCCTGGCCATGATCTGCCTGGCCGGCTTCGGGCTCACCGGACGCGGCGCGCCGACGACCACCACTCCGGAGCAGCGGGCCGCCTCCGCCGCCCGGCTCGGCAGCCGGCTGTTCGTCCCCGCCCTCACCCTGCCCGTCGTCGCACTGCTGTGCGCGACCCTCCTCAAGGACGTGCACCTCGGCCGCGGCCCCCTGCTCCAGACCGGCAGCGAGACGCTCCTCGGGCTCGGCATCGGAGCGCTCGTCGCCCTGGCCGTCGCCCTCCTCCTCACCCGCGAGCGCAACCCCGCCGTCGCGCTGCACTCCGGCCGCGGGCTGTTGGAGGCCATGGGCTGGTCCCTGCTGCTCCCCCAGCTCCTCGCCGTCCTCGGCTCGATCTTCCAGACCGCCGGCGTCGGCACGCAGGTCGGCAAGCTCACCACCCACCTCCTGCCCGACGGAGGCAAGTACACCGCGGTGGCGCTCTACTGCGTCGGCATGGCCGTGTTCACCGTCGTCATGGGCAACGCCTTCGCCGCGTTCCCCGTCATGACCGCCGCCATCGGCTGGCCGGTCCTGATCACCCAGCTGCACGGCAACCCCTCCGTCGTCCTGGCCGTCGGCATGCTGGCCGGCTTCTGCGGCACCCTGACCACCCCGATGGCCGCCAACTTCAACCTGGTCCCGGCCGCGCTGCTCGAACTCAAGGACCAGTACGGTCCGATCAAGGCCCAACTCCCCACCGCTGTCGTCCTGCTGGCATGCAACATCGTCATCATGTCGCTCTTCGCGTTCTGAACCTCCGAACTCCCCCGGCCCCCCGACCGACCAGGAAGGCCACCACCGCCCATGACCCGGGTCCTGCTCACCGGCTTCGAGCCGTTCAACGGCGCCGCCCTCAACCCCGCCTGGGAGGTCGCCCGCCTCGTCGCCGACAACCCGCCCGACGGACTGAACGTCACCCCGGCCCGGCTCAGCTGCGTCTTCGGACAGGCGGCCGACGAACTGCGCACAGCCGTCCGGGAGACCGAGCCGGACCTGGTGGTCTGCCTCGGCCAGGCCACCGGCAGGCCCGACATCACCGTCGAGCGCATAGCCGTCAACCTCGACGACGCGCGCATCCCGGACAACGCGGGCCGCCAACCCGTCGACCGTCCCGTCGTCACCGGCGGCCCCGCCGCCTACTTCTCCACCCTGCCCGTCAAGGCCTGCGTGGCCGCCGTCCGGGAGGCGGGCCTGCCCGCCTCCCTGTCCCACACCGCCGGGACCTTCGTCTGCAACCACGTCTTCTACGCCCTCCTGCACTTCCTCGCCGCCGAGCGCCCCGGCACCCGCGGAGGCTTCGTCCACGTCCCCGCCCTGCCCGAGCAGGTCCTCGACTCCGCCACCCCCTCCCTTCCCGCCGCCACGACCGCCCGCGCCGTGCGCGCGCTGCTCGCCGCCTCGACCCGCGCCACCGACATCCACACCCCCGGGGGCGCCCTCCACTGATGGCCCGGGTGGATCGCGGCACTGCGTGACCGGCCGGGGGATCCGCGGCTGTGGTGCC
>NZ_JBEYVJ010000823.1:0-1607 GCF_040643935.1 Kitasatospora sp. NPDC047058
GATCGTTCACCCTCCCAGCGTACGCGTCATGCCGTTTCGGAATGATCAGGTTGCCGAACCGGTCTTGGACGGCCGTGCCGTCCTGGGCCTTGACTGAAGGTGCAACGTTTCCCCGGAGAAAGCGACAGGCGCGATGAAGGCTATCCAGTTCCACGAAGCGGGCGGGCCGGAAGTTCTGCAGTACGACGAGGTGCCGGTTCCCGAGATCGGCCCGGGCGAGGTGCTCGTCCGGGTGCACGCGGCGGGCATCAACCCGCCCGACTGGTACCTGCGTGAGGGGATGAAGGTCATGCCGGCCGAGATGAGGCCGGCGCTGGACCTCCCCCTGATCCCCGGAACTGACATGTCGGGCGTGATCCAGGCGGTCGCTCCGGACGTGCAGGGGTTCGCCGTCGGTGACGAGGTCTTCGGCATGCTGCGCTTCCCCGGATTCGACGGCCGGACGTACGCCGAGTACGTGGCCGCACCGGCTTCGGACCTGGCACACAAGCCGGCCGGTATCGACCACGTGCAGGCGGCCGGGGCGCCGATGGCCGTGCTGACGGCCTGGCAGTACCTGGTCGACCTCGGCCACGACGTGCCGTCTCCGTTCACCGGCCAGGTGCACCAGCCGGTGCCGCTCACGCCGGGGATGACCGTACTGGTCAACGGGGCCGCCGGTGGAGTGGGCCACTTCGCGGTGCAGCTGGCGAAATGGAAGGGGGCACACGTCATCGCGGTGGCCTCGGGCCGGCACGAGCAGTTCCTGCGCAAGCTCGGCGCCGATGAGTTCATCGACTACACCAGGACGCGGGCCGCGGACGTGGTCCGCGGGGTCGACCTGGTGATCGACACCGTCGGTGGCCCGGACAGCCCACGCCTCCTGCCCGTGCTCAAGCGCGGCGGCACCATGCTTCCGGTGTTCTTCGCCGAGTACGACCCGGAAGAAACGGCGAGTCTGGGCATCACCGTCTCGAACATCCAGGTGCGTTCCAACGGCCCCCAGCTCGCCGAGATCGGGCGCCTGTTCGACGAGGGCAAGCTGCAGGTCGGGGTGGACAGCACCTACCCGCTGCCCGAGGCGGCCAGCGCACACACGCGAGCCGCGCAGGGACACCTCCAAGGCAAGATCGTGCTGACGGTGATCCCGTGACCGCCGAAACTTCAGCTGGCGGTGGCGGCCCACGCCCAGCCCCTTCAACCAGGCCGGCAGGACCTGACCGTTGGCGACCTGGGCCTTCGCAGACCCCGTCCGCACCCGCCGAGGCCACCTGCTACCCGCCTGGATCCGAAGGCCGAACGATACGACCTCGCCCGGTCGCCAAGTTCGCTGCTTCCTCCGCCAGGACCTCGACGCCGTCACCGCCGGCCTCCCGGCGAACGTACCGGCCTGCTGCTGCGCCAGTACGTACTCCTGAGCCGGGCCGGCAGCCCCGCCTGTGAAGCGGGTGCGGGGCCGAGCTGGCGGAATCGAGTGCCGCCACGGAGGTCGCCGCGCCCGACACTGTCGGCAACCCTGCCTATCGGGCAGCCGGGAGCGCGTACTCGGGGAGGGAGATGTCGCCGGCCTTGGCGGCACTCGATTCCGCCAGCTCGGCCCCGCACCCGCTTCACAGGCGGGGCTGCCG
>NZ_JBEYVJ010000824.1:0-1594 GCF_040643935.1 Kitasatospora sp. NPDC047058
ACACGGACCCGGCCGCCACGAGATCCTGGAACCGAGTCCGCGCCGCACTATTCAAAGCCGGACAGTTGGGGGGAATCCCCTATCGAACGCCCTCTCAGGGCCGTCGGCCGCCGCCCCGGGAGCCCCGCGGCCGGGTGAGGGTGAAGCGGTCGACGGGGACGAGGTCGCCGTAGGGGCCGCGGACGGCGTAGTAGGTGACCGCGATGGTGGTCTGCCCGCCGCGTCGGCCCGGGTCGACGTCGAAGGCGGCGAAGCCGTACGGGTTGTCGGCGTCACGGAAGGCGGACCAGGGCGCGTCCTCGATCACGTACACCGGCGGCCGCTTGCCGGTGGCCGGGTCCGCGGCGCCGACGCCGGTGATGACGCGCGCCTTGGTGGGGGAGAAGAAGAGCCGGTTCGAGGGCACGGAGGTGCCGCCCCCGCCGATCACCATGTGGACGGTGCCCTTGGTGGTGTCGACGGTCTCGGTGCCGGTCGCGACGGGCACGGGCGTCCGGGTGTCGGTCGGCTGCTGGCCCCGGATCGGGTGCGAGCGCTCGTAGTGGTGCTCGTGGCCGCAGACCACCAGGTCGACGCCGTACCTGTCGAAGAGCGGCACCCAGGTCTCGCGGATGCCGAGGTCCGCCCCGTTGAACCTGTCGGCGGTGGACACCACCACCTGGTGCATGCAGACCACGATCCAGTCGATCTCCGGATCCGCGTTCGCGGCGGCCAACTCCCGCTCCAGCCAGCGCTGCTGGGCGCCGCCCGAGTAGCCGCGGACATAGGAGTTGCCGCCGTCCTGGTAGGCGACGTCGTCGTTGTTCAGGCTGATCACGCGGACCGCGCCCGCCGTGAACGCGTACCAGAGGCCGTGCAGCCCGTCGTCGGCGCCGGACGCGGGCAGGTCGAAGTAGGTCTGGTAGGCCCCGTAGCCGATCGGGCCGTTGCCGCGTTCGTTCTCGTGGTTGCCGGCGGCGGGCATCCAGGGGCGGTGGCGGGCGGAGCGGGTGTTGTTCTCGAACCAGTCGGACCAGGTGCGGACCCGGTCGGTCGCGATGTTGGCGTAGCAGAGGTCCCCGTTGACGAGGTGGAACAGCGGTGCGACGCGCTCGACCCCGGCGGTGGTGTCACCGGCGGCGGGGCTGCCGAGGTTGTCGTTGACGTAGCCGCCCGCGGTCGGCTTCCCGAGGGTGGGCGTGCCCTGGTCGCCGAAGCTGGTGAAGGTGAAGGCGGCCCGGCCCCGCGGTGCGGTGCGGAGCGTGCCGAGCTCCGGGGTGGCGCCGTCGTGGACCGCGGCGTAGACGTAGTCGGTGTCCGGGGCCAGGCCGGTCAGCCGTACGTGGTGGACCTGGACCTCGGTGCCGGACGCGGCGTCGCGGTAGGTGCGCGTCGACGCCTGCTCGGTGCGGCCGAAGCCGCCGTGCGAAGTGCCGTACATGACGCGGGGGTTGGCGACGGAGGTGGTGGTGTGCCAGGAGACCGTGGCCTCGCGCGAGGCGTCCGATCCGAACTGCAGGTGGAGGCCGGCGACGCGCGGGGCGCCGGCGAAGCCGACCCGGGCGATGGCGTGCAGGTGCCGGGCTCCCCCGGGCTGCGGCTCGGCGCCGCCGGG
>NZ_JBEYVJ010000825.1:0-1590 GCF_040643935.1 Kitasatospora sp. NPDC047058
GTTGGCCGCCGAGGCGATACGGCACGGCGACCAGGAGTTCGCCGGGCTGCTCCGCGAGGGGCTGGGCGCTTCCCCCGACCCGGCAGCACGACCACGCTCCGCACCCGCCACAGCAGATCGGCACCGCCCGACCTCGCGGCCCGCCACAAGTCCAGCCCGCAGAACCCCCGGTCGGCCAGGACGAGCATGTCGCCGGTCCGCGCGGGGAACAGCTGCTCGGCCAGGACGCTCTCGTGGACGGACAGCGGCCCGACCTCCGCTGCGAACACCGCATGCGTGCCGCACTCGGCCAACGCCGCCACCCTGGCCTGCGGATAGGCGCTGCGGCCCTGACCTCGGCTCGTGCCCGGCCGGCCGAAGAACTCGGCGTTCGCCACCGTGTCCGGCACATCGAAGACGGTGCCGTCCACCGCAACCAGCCGCCACCGCCGGTACCAGGCCCCCGGAGTCCGGGCGACGGCCACCGGCCGGCAGACCCGGACGAACAGAGTCCGCAATGGCTCCGGACCCAACCGCAGACGTGCCCGACCGATCGCCGCCGTCGTCGGCACCCGCCACGCTTTCACCCACCGGCCTTCCCGGTCCAGCCCCTGCACCAGAAGCCGGGCCACCTCCTCATGGCCCTGGCCGAAGAACAGGCACATCGCCAGCACGAAATAGACCACCACCCGTGCGGGCAGCAACCGGTGTCGCTGCTCGACCCGACCGCACTCCGCGACTACCTCGTCGATCAACTCGGGCGGGAACGCCCGCGTCAACACCCCCAACGCGATCCGATCCGACAACCGGTCACCCACCGGCAACTTCACCTGTCCAGGACGTGGCACGGCCCATCCAACGACTGCATCGCACCAAGGTCACCGGTATTGGGCCTCGGGCCAATCCGAAGCCGGGCCCAGAACGTAGGAGATACGTGGCCAGACTTCGTTGAGAACGGTCAAACTTCATCGAAAGGGGTGAAGCGGCCCGCCCTAGCCGAGCGGCAGCCGTGTTGACCTCCGGTGGGCTCAACCACACTGTCCGCAGTAGCAAGGAGTCCGCTCCAGCCGCTTCGCTAGCCACCTGCTGGCACGTATCCGTGCCAGCGGATTCCTGGCAATGCCGCAAAGGCGTAGCAGCTCCCACTCATCCCGGCGAAGCTTGCGCAGGTGACCTGTGCCGAAGTAGACGGCCATGTCCGTCTTCAGTCGTGTCCGCAGGATGGATACCTGTCGAGCCCGCACACAGGTGAGCCTCAGAGCGGCGGTTGGCCCGGTGATTCCTGCAGGAGTGGTTCGTAGAGACACAGGCCGGAGGTTCTGGGTGGGTGCCACCAAGTTGCTGCGCACGACGAAGAAGAGAGCACGCGTCTTGGGCGACATCAACATGCCGCTACCGTTTGCGTAGTACCAGGTCATCATCTCCGCAGCGAGTTGGCGGCTCTCCTCGTCGGTCATCGGCGGTTCCCGATTGAGGTCGGACACTGCGGACAGTGCCCAGAGCTCTGAGTAGGCGACCAGCATCCGTTCGGTTAGTGGCTGTTGTCGTTCCGATCTTGAGGGGTGCCGGTCGAACGGGAGTCTCGATCGGGTGAGTCCGGCGGATCGGAAG
>NZ_JBEYVJ010000826.1:0-1581 GCF_040643935.1 Kitasatospora sp. NPDC047058
GGCGGTGTGCTCGGTGCAACGGGTTCGAAGTTACGGGGGTGGTGTGGGGGTTTCAAGGATTCGCAGGTTTGGGCACGTCAGGGTGGTGTTACCGGTCGTAAGGATCAAGGAATTGGGCGGATTTGAAGGCATATGTCCGCTTTTTCAAGATCGAACACCGTACGGAAGTGGTCCGCGCCACAGGATCGGTGCTGTGAGGCCGCGCACATCGTCGACGGGGTGTGACGGCCGGTCGGCGGGCGGTGCAGGAACCGCCGGGTGGGGGCCGGGCCCGCGGTGGCCCGCACCACAGCCCTCACCCGCCGTAGTCGGAGCGCGCGCTCCACGTGACGAATCCGCATCCTCGGCCGCGGGCCCTTGTGCGGCAGCCCCTTCCGGGAAGACAGTTAGTTGACGGCAACTAACTACTTCCGCTCAGGCCGGGGCCGGCATGGAGATCACGTCAGAGGAGCATCCGCGCTACAAGTGGGTGGCCCTGTCCAACACGACCCTCGGCATGCTGGTGGCCACGATCAACAGCTCGATCGTGCTGATCTCGCTGCCCGCGATCTTCAACGGCATCGGCCTCAACCCGCTGGAGCCCGGCAACGTCAGCTATCTGCTGTGGCTGCTGATGGGGTACATGCTGGTCACCGCCGTCCTCGTCGTCACGCTCGGACGGCTGGGGGACATCCACGGCCGGGTCAGGATCTACAACGCAGGCTTCCTGATCTTCACCCTCACCTCGGTCGCCCTCTCGCTGGACCCGATGTCGGGCGGCGGCGGCGCGCTCTGGCTCATCCTCTGGCGGGTCGCCCAGGCGGTCGGCGGGTCGATGCTGATGGCCACCTCGGCGGCGATCATCACGGACGCGTTCCCGGTGCGGCAGCGCGGGATGGCGCTCGGCGTGAACGTCGTCGCCGCCATCGCCGGCTCGTTCATCGGACTGGTGCTCGGCGGCGTGCTGGCCGAGTGGAACTGGCACTCGATCTTCTGGGTCAACGTGCCGATCGGCGTGCTGGGGACCCTCTGGGCGTACCGGTCGCTCCGCGACACCGGCGTCCGCCGGCCGGCCAGGATCGACTGGTGGGGCAACGTGACCTTCGCCGTCGGCCTGACCGCGCTGCTGGCGGGCATCACCTACGGCATCCAGCCGTACGGCGGCCACACCATGGGGTGGACCAACCCCTGGGTGCTGGCCGGGCTGATCGGCGGCACGGCCGTTCTCGGGCTGTTCTGCGTCGTCGAACGGCGCACCGCCGAGCCGATGTTCCCGCTGCGGCTGTTCCGCTCGGCGGCCTTCACCGGCGGCAACGCCGCCACCCTGTTCGGCTCGGTGGCGCGCGGCGGACTGCAGTTCATGCTGATCATCTGGCTGCAGGGCATCTGGCTGCCGCTGCACGGCTACCAGTACGAGGACACCCCGCTGTGGGCCGGCGTCTACATGATCCCGCTGACGGTCGGCTTCCTGATCGCCGGGCCGGTCGCCGGCCACCTGTCCGACAAGTACGGTGCCCGGCTGTTCGCCGCCGGCGGGCTCGTGCTGATGGCCGTCTCCTTCGGCGGCCTGCTGCTCCTGCCCACCGACTTCGGGTACGGGTG
>NZ_JBEYVJ010000827.1:0-1573 GCF_040643935.1 Kitasatospora sp. NPDC047058
CCGGAGCAGCCGGCCTACGTGCTGTTCACGTCGGGTTCGACCGGCGAGCCGAAACCCGTCGTGACGCCCCGTCGGGCGATCTCCGCGGCCACCCGGTCGCTGCGGGAGCTGTTCGGGCTGACGCCTGACGACCGGGTGCTGCAGTTCGCCTCGCTGAACTGGGACACCTGCTTCGAGGAGATCCTCCCGGCCCTCACCGCGGGCGCCGCGCTCGTCTTCGACAAGGAGGCGCACTCCGGCTCGTTCCCCCGGTTCCTGCGGACGGCCGGGCGCGAGCGGATCACCGTTCTGGACCTGCCGACCGCGTTCTGGCACGAGCTGGTGCTCCACCTCGCCGAGGAGCGGCGGACGCTCCCCGACTCCGTCCGGCTTGTGGTGATCGGCGGCGAGGCGGCCAACCCGGCCCGGCTCGCCGACTGGGCGGCCCTGGACACCGGCCGGATCCGGCTGCTCAACACGTACGGGTCCACCGAGACCACGCTGATCACCCACGCCGTCGACCTGCACGGGCCGCAGGCGCCCGGGCGGGACCGGCCGTGGGCGGCAGGGGACCGGGTGCCGATCGGCCGCGCGCTGCCGCACGTCCTGGAACGGATCGGCGAGCAGGGCGAGTTGCTGATCGGCGGCCCGGCGGTGGCGCTCGGGTACCACGGACGGCCGGAGGCCACCGAGGCGCGGTTCACCGCCGCCGACGGGACCCGCTGGTTCCGTACCGGCGACCGGGTGAGCCGTGCGCCGGACGGCGTGCTGACCCACCGGGGGCGGCTGGACGGCGAATTGAAGGTCCGCGGCATCCGGGTCGACCCGGCCGAGGTCGAGGCGGAGATCACCGGCCACCCGGGCGTCGCCGCGGCGTCCGTGACCGGTGTGACGGCGGCCGGCCGGTCGGTCCTGGTCGCCTACGTGGTCGCGCGTCCGGGGGCCGAGGCCGGCACCTTGGACGCCGACCTCCGCAGGTACCTGGGCAGCAGGGTGCCCGGCCATCTCGTGCCCGGCCGGATCGCCGTGGTCCCCGAGCTGGTGCGCACCGCGAGCGGCAAGGTCGACCGCGCCGGTACGCACCGCCGTCACTCGGCAGTCGGGCCCGGCCCCGGGCAGTCCCCGGGCGCCTCCCCCTCGTAACGGCCCGCCCCCCTGGGCCGTCCTCGCAAGGCTCCTCGCAAGGCCCGCCCCCTCGGGGCGCCGGCCCGGGACGGCCGCGGCCGGGACACGCCCCGCGCCGCCGGGCCGGGGCCCGTCATCAGGCCCACCCCATGCAGGCCTGCCATCCGGACCCACCACCGGGTGCCCGCTTCGGCGCACCCGTAGGTCAAAGGAGAGCACTGATGAGCAGCGTTGACACCGCGTCCGCCGACGCGGAGGGCGTGGCGGCGATCTTCCGTCGCGTCCTGGAGAGTTCCGACGTCACGGCGGACTCGGACTTCTTCCTCCTCGGCGGCGACTCGCTGGTCGCCACCCGGGTGCTGAGCGCCGTCGCCCGGACGTACGGCGTCGAGCTGTCCTTCGAGGACTTCGCAGATCGGCGAGCGGCTCTACCTGGCGGAGAAGACGGTGAAGAACCACGTCTCCCGGC
>NZ_JBEYVJ010000828.1:0-1569 GCF_040643935.1 Kitasatospora sp. NPDC047058
ACGCGAGGCGCTGCTCGCCCACGAGCGGGCGCACCTGGACCACCGCCACCACCGCTACCTGCTGGCCACCCAACTCGCCGGCTGCGTCAACCCGTCGCCCGGCAGGCGGGAGTTTGAAGACAGACCCTGGTCTGCGGGCGACGAACCACAACCCGCGCGCACCAACGCGGCCACCACCGCCATGCCACCGCCACGCCACAGTTGCGAGCAAGGAGCCTTCATGACGTACCGTCCGCTCGACGGCAGCAGCCCGGCAGAGCCCGCGCAGGACGCCGGCTCCTCACGCCGCGGGTTCCTGCGCGCGACCGGCGTCGCCGGCCTCGGCGCGGCCGCGTTCGCCGCCGGCGCCGGGGACGCGTTCGCGGCGTCCGGCGAGGACCAGCCCGACGCCTCCGACCGGGCCGACGGCTCCGACGCGGCCGCCCGCCCGGCCGGGACGCGCTCGCCGGTGCGGACCGGCACCGGCCTGGACCGGCTGCCGCACCCGCTGGTCATCGGCCACCGCGGCGCCCCCGGCTACCGCCCGGAGGAGACGCTCGGCTCGTACGAGCTGGCCCTGGAGCTGGGCGCGGACGTCATCGAGCCGGACCTCGTGCCGACCAGGGACGGCCACCTGGTCGTCCGGCACGAGAACAACATCGCGGAGACCACCGACGTCGCGGACCACCCCGAGTTCGCCGGCCGCCGGACCACCAAAACCGTCGACGGCCAGGCCCTCACCGGCTGGTTCACCGAGGACTTCACACTCGCCGAGCTGAAGACCCTGCGCGCCAAGGAGCGCCTGCCGCAGCAGCGCCAGCGCAACACCCTGTACGACGGCCGCTGGCAGATCCTCACCTTCCGCGAGCTGGCCGACTTCGCCCGCAAGCGCGGGCGGGAGCTCGGCCGCGACGTCTGGCTCTACCCGGAGACCAAGCACCCGAGCTACTTCCGCTCGATCGGCCTGCCACTGGAGGAGCGGCTCGCGGACGAGCTGCGCCGCACCGGCCTCGCGGGCCGGCGCGGGCGGGCGATCCTGCAGTCCTTCGAGCCGAGCAGCCTGCAGCGGCTGGCGAAGCTGGTCGAGAACCCGCGGATCCAGCTGCTCAGCGGCCCGACCAGCCAGCCGTACGACTTCGTGCTGGCCGGGGACAAGCGCACCGTCGCCGACCTGGTCAAGCCCGAGGGGCTGCGCTGGATCGCCTCCTTCGCGCACGGCATCGGCCCGACCACCCAGCTGATCGCGCCGGTGGACGCGGACGGCAGGCTCCAGCCGCCGACCACGCTGGTGCGGGACGCGCACGCGGCCAACCTGCTGCTGCACCCCTACACGGTGCGCAACGAGAACGCCTTCCTGCCGCTGGACCACCGCCGCGGCACCGACCCGAACGCGTACGGCGACGCGATCGGCTGGGCGAAGTACCTCTACGAGCTGGGTGTGGACGGCTTCTTCACCGACCAGGCCGACACCTCGATCCTGGCCCGGCAGGACTTCTGGTCCGCCCGGGGCGTCGGCTGACCGCCCGCTGACGGCGGCCCACCGGCCGCCCGGCACCGACGACCGTGCCCCGGACCGTTCAGATGGTCCGG
>NZ_JBEYVJ010000829.1:0-1549 GCF_040643935.1 Kitasatospora sp. NPDC047058
GGCGCCGCTGCTGAGCCTGGCGGGTGCGGTCGCCGCCGGGTGGGTCGCGGTGCTGTCGCACCGGCGTCCGCTCCTGCTGGTCGCCGGGAGCGTGCTGGCGGTGGCCGCCGGGCTGCTCACCGTGGGCGAGGTGTTCAACGCGGTGGACGTGCTGTCCGGGCCGGACACGCTGGGGAACACCTGCGAGTGACCGCCCGGCCTGCCCCGGCAACAGTTTGTTGAGGTTCTGGTGTTCCGGTGAACCCCTCGACTTGTTCGGCCATTCGAATACAGTGCGAGGGCGCGCGACCGGTCCGCGGCGCGCGGACCGCTTCCCGGACGAAAGGCGCCCCGTCGTGATGCCACTCTGGTCACGCGCACAGCAGCAGGACTTCCGCAGCCGGGTGCGGGGCTGTCTGCTCGGCGGCGCGATCGGGGACGCGCTCGGCGCGGGCATCGAGTTCGAGTCGCTGGAGAAGATCCGGGCGGTGCACGGCCCGCAGGGCGTCACCGGCTACGTCCCCGCGTACGGGCGGCTCGGCGCGGTCACCGACGACACCCAGATGGTGCTCTTCACCGTGGACGGGCTGATCCGGGCGCACATCCGCCGCGACACCGGGAGCTGGCACCCGCCCACCGACCTCCACCTCGCCTACCTGCGCTGGTCCGCCACCCAGCGGGACTGGGGGCCGGACGAGCGGCGGGCCGACCTCGGCTGGCTCGGCCGCGAGGAGTGGCTGTACGCCCAGCGGGCCCCCGGCCAGGCCTGCCTGTCCGGCCTCTCCGGGCCGGACGCCGAGCGGCTCGGCACCCTGGAGGCGCCCAAGAACCCGCACTCCAAGGGGTGCGGCACGGTGATGCGGGCGGCCCCGTTCGGGTTGCTCACCACCTGGGAGCCGGCGCTGGTGTTCCAGCTGGCTGTGGAGTGCTCGGTGCTGACCCACGGGCACCCGACCGGCTACCTCTCGGCCGGTGCACTGGCGGTGATCGTCCAGACGGCGGCCCGCGGCGGGACGCTGGAGGAGGGCGTCCACCTGGCGCTGGCCCTGCTGTCCGAGCGGCCGGGGCACGAGGAGACCACGGCCGCGCTGCGGGCGGCGCTGGACGCGGTGCGGGCCGGGGAGCCGTCCGCCGAGCGGGTCGAGGCGCTGGGGGAGGGCTGGGTCGCCGAGGAGGCACTGTCGATCGGGGTGTACTGCGCGCTGGTCGCCCACGACATCCGGTCCGGCCTGCTGCTGGCGGTGAACCACTCGGGGGACAGCGACTCCACCGGCGCGATCTGCGGCAACCTGCTCGGGGTGCTGCACGGGGACACCGCGCTGCCGCCCGGCCTGGTGGCGGGGCTGGAGGGGCGGGGCGCACTGCTGGAGCTGGCCGACGACTTCGTCCTGGAGCTGATGCACGGGCCCGAACTGCACGGGCAGGACACCCCGGAGGGCGTCGCCTGGTCGGCGCGCTACCCCGTCCTGCGCTGAGCCCCGGCGCCGCCCTCCGGGCCCCGGACGCGCAGTTGCCCGTAGCGGTGTCCGCCGACGGGGGAGCGGCGGACACCGCTCAGGCCGAGGCCCCC
>NZ_JBEYVJ010000830.1:0-1541 GCF_040643935.1 Kitasatospora sp. NPDC047058
GCCAGGACCGCGAGGTCCGCGCCGAAGCCGACCACCAGCCGCCCGTCCGGAGCGACCGCCAGTGCACGGATGCCGGACGGGAACGCGTAGGCGCCGATCGGCTGTCCCGTGGTGGCGTCCCACATCCGCACGGTCCCGTCGTCGCCTCCGGCGGCGACGACGGGGCGGCCGTCCAGCGTCCCCACCGCCCCCGCCCGCACCTCGCCGGTGCACCCCGCCAAGGGCGGACCGATCCGCTCACCCGTGGCCAGGTCCCACAGATGGACAGCTTCCGTCCTGCGCCCGGTCAGGATGACGTTGCGGCCTCCGAGTGATTCCAGGGCCAGGGCGCCGCCGTGCTGCGGCTGCACTCCGATCCACCGGCTCGCGGCGAGGTCCCAGACGCGTCCTTCCCGGGTCACGGCGACGAAGCGGCCGTCCACCTCCGCGAAGAAGTCGATGGACGCGCTGCCGTACTCCCCCGTCAACCGTCCGTGCAGCTCTTCCCGGGTGGTGAGGTCCCAGATCCGCACCGTCTTCTTCCCGTCACGGGTGAGGAGGGTGGGCCGCCCCTCCACCGTGCCCACCGTCACCAGGTCCACGGCGGCGGTGTGGCCAGCCAGGGGCTCCCCGGGCTCTCCCCCACCGTCGAGGTCCCAGATCCGCACCTGCCGGTCCGGGCCTCCGGTGACGATGACGGAACGGCCCTCCACGACGGCCGTGGTGACCTGGTGCACGGGCCCCACATGACCGGCCGGCCGGCTGCCCTCCTCCTTGGCGCCGTCGAACTCCCAGACCCGGACCGATCCGTCGTCACCTCCGGTGACGGCGAGGTGGCGTCCCTCCACCACCGCCGTCGCCACTCCTCGCACCGTCCCCTCATGGCCGGTCAACGGCAGGTGCCGGTGCCGGAGGGCGGAGAGGTCCCACACCTCGACCGGCCCACGGCCGCGGCATGCGACGAGGGCGGCGGTGCGGCCCTGGAGCACCGTCAAGGCCGCCGCGTCCACGAACCCCGGGCCGGGCTCGCCCACCAGCTCGCCGGTGGCCAGGTCCCAGACGCAGGAGTCGTAGGCGTTGGCGCTGATGGCCAGCGGGCACGCGGACTCCCGGTCCGTTGCCAGGAGGTGCGTCATCGCGTTGACTTCCAGGGTGATGCAACGGCGCAGCCCGCTGTCATCGCCGTCGTCGTCGCTTTCGCCGTGGCCGTCGGTGGCCGGCGAGTGGCCGGACGCCGGGTCCGTGCCGACGCGCGACTCCCCGGCGTGGTCGCTCCCGGTGCCGAACTCCCGTCCCGTGAGCAGATCCCACCTCCGGATGGTTCCGTATCCGTGTCCGGTGACCGCGACGGGACAGCCGTCCAGCACCGCCGTCGCCAGGGCACCCACGGTGCCGGTGTGCAGGGCGAGGAGCTCACCACCCCGGCCGCCGGCGGCGAGGTCCCACACCCGCAACATGCCGTCGGTGCCGCCGCTGACCACGACCGGCCGGCCCTCGACCAGACCGGTGGCGAGCGAGGTGACCCAGGTATCGTCGTCGCAGAACGCAAGAGCACACGGCTG
>NZ_JBEYVJ010000831.1:0-1537 GCF_040643935.1 Kitasatospora sp. NPDC047058
ATCAACCTGCACCCGCAGGTGCTCCCCGACACCGTCACCCCGCGCGAGTGGGCCGGACTGACGCTCCGCCACGACCCGGCGGAGGACCGTCTGGACTGATCACCCATGGCCGACTGGCACAGCACCGTCACCGCCGCCGCGCTCGCCCGGCTGCTCTCCACCACCGCCCGGCTGCCCGAACCGGCCGGCACCCGCCGGCCCGCCTACCGGACCCTGGCCGGGCAGATCCGCCTGCTGGTCACCGAAGGCCGCCTGCCGGTCGGCGCCCGGCTCCCCGCCGAACGCGAACTGGCCCTCGCCCTGCAGCTCAGCCGCACCACCGTGGCCACCGCCTACGAGGCCCTGCGCAGCGACGGCTACCTGCACAGCCGGCGCGGCTCCGGAAGCTGGACCGCCCTGCCCGAGGGCGCCCCGCCGCCCGGCGACGCACTGCACCCGCTGCCCCCGGACGAACAGGGCCGCACCCTGGACCTCGGCGTCGCCGCACTGCCCGCCCCGCAGCCCTTCCTCGGCGCGGCCGCCGCCCGCGCCGTCGAGCAGCTGCCCGCGTACGCCGCCGGGCACGGCCACTACCCCGCCGGCGTCCCGGTGCTGCGCGAGGCGGTGGCCCGCCGCTACACCCGGCGCGGCCTGCCGACCACGCCCGACCAGATCCTCATCACCATCGGCGCGATGGGCGGCCTGCACCTGGCGCAGCGGGCCCTGATCGGCCGCGGCGACCGGGTCGCGGTCGAGGCGCCCAGCTACGCGCACACCCTCCAGGCGCTGCGCCGCGGCGACGCCCGGCTGGTCCCCGTCCCGTACGCCCGGCCGGGCGGCCCGGACCGGCAGCCGGAGTGGGACCTCGCCGAGTGGCGCCGCGTCCTGCACGGCGCCGCACCCCGCGCCGCCTACGTGATCCCGGACTTCCACAACCCCACCGGCGCCCTGGTCGGCGAGGAGCAGCGCCGCGAGCTGCTGGCCGCCGCCCGCGCCGCCGGCGCCGTGGTGCTGGTCGACGAGACCACCGCCGAACTCGGCTGGGGCGTCCCGGACGGCACCGCGCTCCCCCGGCCGATGGCCGCGCTGGACCGCGCCGCCCAGGTGGTCACCGTCGGCTCGGCCGGCAAGCTGCTCTGGGGCGGCCTGCGGATCGGCTGGGTCCGGGCCGCGCCCGCCCTGGTCCGCAGGCTGGCCGGCGAACGCGTCTACAGCGACGTCGGCGCCCCGGTGCTGGACCAGCTGATCGCCGCCGACCTGCTCGGCGAGCCGCTGGAGGCCGTCCGCGCCCACCAGCTGGACCGGCTGCGCACCACCGCCGACGCCTTCGCCGACGCGCTGCGCACCCACCTGCCGCACTGGCGCTACGCCACCCCGCCCGGCGGCCTCGCACTCTGGGCGGCCACCGGCGACGTCTCCGGGACGGCGCTCGCGCTGGCCGGCGAGCACGACGGCGTGCGGATCGCGGCGGGCAACCGCTTCGGCTCGGACGGCGCCTTCGAGCACCGCATCCGGCTGCCGCTGACCCTGCCCGCCGCCGCCGTGCCCGCCGCCGTCG
>NZ_JBEYVJ010000832.1:0-1532 GCF_040643935.1 Kitasatospora sp. NPDC047058
GCTCCGGCAGGTCCACCGGCGCGCCCTTCGCCGTCGCCGCCCGGGCTATGGATGATGCCGGCGTACTCGACCTGCTTGGCGCTCAGGTTCCGCGTGGGGTTCTGGGCGAGCAGCTGGGCGAGGATGAGCAGGCTGTTGAGCGGGGTGCGCAGTTCGTGGCTCATGTTGGCCAGGAACTCCGACTTGTACTTCGAGGCCAGCGACAGCTGGTGGGCGCGGTCCTCCAGCTCCTGGCGGGCCTGCTCGATCTCCAGGTTCTTGGTCTCGATGTCGCGGTTCTGGGCGGCCAGCAGCTCCGCCTTCTCCTCGAGTTCGGCGTTGGATGCCTGCAGCTCCTCCTGGCGCGCCTGCAACTCCTCCGAGCGCACCCGCAGTTCGGCCGTGAGGCGCTGCGACTCGCCGAGCAGCTCGTCGGTCCGGGCACCGGCGACGATGGAGTTGACATTGACGCCGATCGTCTCCATCAGCTGGTCGAGGAAGTCCCGGTGAACGGGTGTGAACGGCCGCAGGGATGCCAGCTCGATGACCCCGAGCACCGCGTCCTCCACCACGATCGGCAGCACGACGAGGGACAGTTCGTCCGTGCGGCCCAGACCGGAGGAGACGGCCAGGTAGCCGGCCGGCAGCCGATCGACCGCGATCGTGCGCCGGCTGCGGGCGGCCTGGCCGACGAACGACTCGCCCAGCCGGAACCGTACGGGGCGCTCACCGTCGGGGAAGGCGAAGGAGGCCACGAGCTGGAGCACGGTCCCGGCTCCGCCGTCCTCCTCGGTGAGGTAGAAGGCGCCGCACTGCGCGCCGACCAGCGGAGTGAGCTCGTCCATGACCGATTCGGCGACGGCCGCGAGGTCACGCCGGCCCTGCATCAGGGCGGAGAAGCGGGCGAGGTTGGTCTTCAGCCAGTCCTGTTCCTCGTTGGCGCGGGTGGTCTCGCGCAGGGACTCCACCATGAAGTTGATGTTGTCCTTGAGGTCGGCGACCTCGCCGGAGGCGTCGACGGTGATCGAACGGGTGAGGTCGCCCGCGGCGACCGCGCTGGTGACTTCGGCGATCGCACGGACCTGTCGGGTGAGGTTGCCGGCGAGCTCGTTGACGTTCTCGGTCAGCCGCTTCCAGGTGCCGGAGACGCCCTCGACCTCGGCCTGGCCGCCGAGCCGGCCCTCCGTACCGACCTCGCGGGCCACCCGGGTGACCTCGTCGGCGAACGCGCCCAGCTGGTCGACCATCGTGTTGATGGTGGTCTTGAGTTCCAGGATCTCGCCGCGGGCGTCCACATCGATCTTGCGAGTGAGATCGCCCCTGGCCACCGCGGTGGTCACCTGGGCGATGTTGCGCACCTGACTGGTCAGATTGTGCGCCATGAAGTTGACGTTGTCGGTGAGGTCCTTCCACGTCCCCGCAACGTTGGGCA
The DNA here is from genome assembly GCF_040643935.1 of Kitasatospora sp. NPDC047058. Classification (NCBI taxonomy): domain Bacteria; kingdom Bacillati; phylum Actinomycetota; class Actinomycetes; order Kitasatosporales; family Streptomycetaceae; genus Kitasatospora; species Kitasatospora sp. NPDC047058. The sequence goes on from NZ_JBEYVJ010000832.1 coordinate 1,412, forward strand.
CCCGGGCCTGGCCGCCCAGCGTCCCCTCGGTGCCGACCTCGCGGGCCACCCGGGTCACCTCGTCGGCGAACGCGGAGAGCGTGTCGACCATGGTGTTGATCACGCCGGCCAGCACCGCGAC
>NZ_JBEYVJ010000833.1:0-1528 GCF_040643935.1 Kitasatospora sp. NPDC047058
CCCGGCTTGCCCCGGCCCTGTGCTACTTCGGCTGCGACGCCCCGGACGCGGACTTCCTGCACGCCGAGGAACTGCGCCGCGCCGAGCAGGACGGGGCGGTCTCGCTGCGCCCGGCCTTCAGCGAGGCCCCCGAGCAGGGCCGCCGCTTCGTCCAGGACCGGATCGCCGCGGAGGCGGACGAGGTGTGGTCGCTGCTGGAGGCCGGCGCCGAGGTCTACGTCTGCGGCGACGGCGCCCGGATGGCACCCGGTGTCCGTGCCGCCTTCCGCGCCGTCCACCGGCGGCACACCCCCGGCGCCGGGCCCGGGGAGGCCGAGGCCTGGCTGGACCGGCTGGTCGCCGAGGGCCGCTACGTCGAGGACGTCTACGGCGGCTGACCGCCGGGCACGGGCGGGCGGCCGGACAGTCCGGCCGCCCGCCCTTCCGTCTGTCCGTGCCCTGACCCGCTGTGCCGCGTGATCCCCGGCGCCTCTTGATCCGCCTGTAGTTGAATGATAAATTAATTCCATGATCAGCACTCGCCCTCAGGAGGACCGATGACGACCGGCGTGACGGACAACCCCGAGCAGTCGCGGTACGAGATCACCGACGACGGCGAGCTCGCCGGCTTCGCCGAGTACCACCGGTACGAGGCCGAGATCGCCTTCATCCACACCGAGATCGACCCCCGGTTCGGCGGCCGCGGCCTCGCCGGGACGCTGGCCCGCGCCGCCCTGGACGACGCCCGGAAGCAGGGGCTGGCCGTGCTCCCGTACTGCCCGTTCATCCGCGGGTGGCTGACCAAACACCCCGACTACGTCGACCTGGTGCCCGAGGCCCAGCGCGCCCGGTTCGGCCTGTGAGCGCCGTCGCGGCGGGGGAGTCCCCCGAATCCGCCACCACCACGGCCGGGTACGTCCGGACGGCGGCCGCCGTCGCCACCAGCACGGGCGACGACTACCGCATCGACATCCACTCCGGCCGGCACCGGCTGTCCGCCGACGAGCCGGAGTCCGCCGGCGGCGCCGACACCGCCACCACCCCCGTCGGCCTGCTGCTCTCCGCGCTCGGCTCCTGCACCGCGATCACCCTGCGGATGTACGCGCAGCGCAAGGACTGGCCGCTGAAGACCGTCCGGGTGCACCTCGGCTACGAGAAGGGCCCCGAGAAGGCGGTCCGCATCACCCGCCGCATCGACCTGGTCGGCGACCTCGACGACACCCAGCGCGCCCGGCTGCTGGACATCGCCGAGCGGACCCCCGTCACCCGCGCGGTCTCCGCCGGGACGCCCGTCGTCCCGGCCGCCCCGACCCCAGGAAGCAGGCCGACCCATGGCTGAGCCCGACCTCCGCACCCTCGCCCCGGCCGCCCCCGCAGGCCCCGTCCGCGAACTGCTGGCACCGCGCGCGACCGCGCTCGGCGGCAGCACGGTGGTCCACCGGTTGTTGCCGAATCTGGGGCGTCGGATGGTGGGGGCGTGGTGTTTCGTGGACCACTACGGTCCGGACGACATCGCGGACGAGCCGGGCATGCAGGTCCCGCCGCATCC
>NZ_JBEYVJ010000834.1:0-1527 GCF_040643935.1 Kitasatospora sp. NPDC047058
CTCCTGTCCGGTGCGGTTGTGCGCCACAATGCTGCCACGGCCGGATTCGACGAAGGGCTTGTAGCGGTGTGCCGGGCCTCCCCCGCACGGCGCAGCCGGGTGGGCGGTGCCGGGCGGCTACGGTGAGGTATGGCCCACTTCGTCCTGACGCGGCACTCGCTCCTGCCCCCTGCTGTCTGCTGGGAGCGGCTGACCGACTGGCCGCGGCACGGGGAGCGGGTGCCGTTCACCCGCGTGTCGGTCGGGTCGGGGAGCGGGCGGCGGGTGGGGGACGTGATCGTGGCCCGGACCGCCCTCGGGCCGGTCCGGTTGTTCGACGACCCGATGGAGATCACCGAGTTCTGCGCGCCCGCGCCGGGAGGTGACGGGGTGTGCCGCCTGGAGAAGCGCGGACGGCCGGTCCTCGGCGGGGCCGAGCTCCGCGTGCGTGCGGTGGACGGTGGGCGGGGCAGCCGGAGCGAGGTGACCTGGGCGGAGACGGTGGCGCTCGCGGGGGTGCCCGGCGTGTTCGATCCGGTGGTGGCCGGTGTCGGGCGGCTCGTCTTCGGCCGGGTCCTGGACCGGCTGCTGGCCTGAACCGCGAGGCGCGGCCGCTTCCCGGGTTGCCGTCGGTGGCGTCTGCGAGGATGCCGGGCGTGAACGATGACTCCGCCGCCATCGCCCCGTGGAGCGGTGGGGTCGGCGCGGACGAGTTGACGGAGCGGTCGCAGGATTCCCATGGCAGCCGGTGCCGGCCCGTCGGCGCCGGTCAGTCGGCGACAGTGTGCGGGACGTCGAACGCGCGGATGGTCCGCGCCCGGTCGACCCGGACGGTGGCCGCCGAGGCCAGCAGTTCGGGAAGGACGGCGAGGAACTCCCCGGTGTGCGGTTTGGCGAGGTGCGCGTCGAGCGCCGCCTCGTCGCGGTACTCCTCGCGCAGCACCACGGAGCCGCCGGGGGCCGTCAGCCGTTCGAACGACAGGACGCCCAGTTCCAGCAGGCTGCGTTCCCGGAGGCGGTCGAAGGCCTCGGCGAGCGCGGGTTCGCTGCCGGGCCGGACCGGGATCTGCGCGGTGAGCACCACGGTGTGCGTATCCATCGGACTCTCCAACGGGTCATGGGGGGAGCGGACGCAGGTAGCCTCGCCCGGCCGCCCGCCATGATCAAGAGCGTTCGGCTGCACGGCCGTTCAGCGCCACTGAACGATCGTCCGGAGCGGCGGACGCCGTGGGGCCGTCGGTTCCTCTCAGCCGGACGACGGCGGTCAGGTACGGCGGAAGGCCCCGCACCGGGACCGCCCGCAGCCCGGGGTGCGGCAGCCGCTCCAGCAGGTGCGGGAACGTCAGGTGCAGCGCAAGTCCCGCGGCGGTGCCGGCCAGCAGGTCCTCGACCGATGCCGCACCGCTCCGGCGGCCGATCGCCCGTCCGGCCGGAGTGAGGGCCGGGGCGGCCCGGGTCGCCCATCGCATCGATCAGTTCATCGGCGCGTTCCGGCGTGCGGTTGACCACCACCAGCTCGGTGATGCCGGCATCGAGCAGCGCCGGGGC
>NZ_JBEYVJ010000835.1:0-1527 GCF_040643935.1 Kitasatospora sp. NPDC047058
GGCCGGCGAGGGAGGCGCCCACGATGACGATGCGCCCCTCGCGCCGCAGCTCCTCCAGCCAGCCGTCGCCGTTCACCGCCCACCACCTCCGTGGCCGTCGGCCTGCGCGCCGCCGACGGGCGCACCCGCCGCCCGCGCGTCCTGCTTCTCGTCCCCGTCGTCGACGAGGATCGCCTGGACCGGACAGGCCGCGACCGCCTGCGCGAGCCGCTCCCGTTCCTCGGCCCCGGCCCGCGGGGCGTAGAGCAGCGCCTCGTCCCCGTGCATCCTGAAGACGTCCGGCGCGAGGAACGCGCACTGCGCGTACCCCTGGCAACGATTGAGATCAACGACCACCCTCACCCGGGCACCACCCTCACGACACGCGGTCAACGTCCACGCCAGCGTCCGTCACCGCGGCCGCCGCCGCGCGTTGGGAGACCCCCATCGAGTGACCGACCCGGGCGCGGGCTCCGGTGCTCCGGCGCTCCGGCGCACCGGCCGTGGGTGGTCCGGCCGTGGGCGGTCCCCTACCCTGTGGCCGTGCCCCCCGCCGGTACCGGCTGCGGGCCGCGGGCGGCCTGCCCGGGCTGCACCGGCGGCGCGGTGTCGGGGTGCCGGGCGGCCTCGGCCGCGGTGTAGGAGGAGGCGAAGGTGAACGCACGCGGGGAGGGCCCGTTCGCCTGAAGGTCCGCCAGCCGCTCCAGGGCCTCGCCGACGGTCGGGAGGTGGCCGGCGGGCACCCACCAGAGCACCAGGTGCGCCGTGACGTGCCGTTCGAACCACGCGCGCCGCTGCCGCATCACCTCCAGGTGTCCGCTGCGGTACGTGAAGTCCCACAGCGCCTCCTGGCTCTCCCACACCGACATGTTGACGATGACGTCCTCGCCGGCCGGACGCAGGCCGGTGGCGTCGGCCGCCCCCTCCTCGGCGAGCCGCCACACGAAGCCGGGCGCGGTGTCCGCGGCGGCGTTCACCGGGTCGAGCATCTCGACGAACGGTGCCAGGCGCGGGTCGTCGAGCGGATGGCGGAGCGTGGCGACGTTGAGTTGGGCGAGGTGGGCGGCAGGCGCGGGTGCGGTCATGGACTCATCCCAGCACGGCCCTTATTTCTATGTCAATGATCATTGTCTTTAGAAGCCTCGACGACCACGCAGCACTCCCCCGGCCGGGCGTCCATCCGGGCGCGGACCGGACCGTCCGTGCCGAGCAACCCCTCCAGCAGCGCGAGGTTCATACCGCAGACCAGCGGCGGGAAGCGTTCGGCGACGGCGTGGAAGGGGCAGTTGCGCATCCGGACGACGCGCACGGCCGCCCCCTCCGCCGCCTCGACGCCTCCCGCACCCTGGACGTCTCCAGCGCCCTGGACGTCCCCGGCGTCCTCCAGGTGCGGTTCGTAGCCGCGGGCGGCCAGCACCTCCATGGCCTCGTCCAGACCGCCGCAGGGCGCCGGCCTCGACCCCGCCCCCGCCGTCCCAGCTGCCGCCGGAGCCCGAGCCGCTCTTCACGGTGCGCACCGCCATCATCCTCCTCGGGGGTGCCTTCATC
>NZ_JBEYVJ010000836.1:0-1525 GCF_040643935.1 Kitasatospora sp. NPDC047058
GGCGCGGACGCGGTCGAGCCCGGTCAGCCCGCCGGGTGCAGTGCGGCGGTGTCGTCCGTCCGGTAGTCGAGGCGGTTGGTGACCGCGACCACGCCGTCCACACCCCGGCACAGCCGCTCCACCACCGGCAGCAGGCTGCGGCGGTCGACGCGGCCTGCGAGCGTCACCTGCCCGTCGGCCACCCGGACGTCGAGCGAGTCCGGGGAGAGGCCCAGGGTGCGGAGGAGGACGTCGCCGCGGATCTCCTCGCGGATCGCCCGGTCGTGGCGCAGGTAGACCCGCAGGAGGTCGCCCCGGCTGACGATGCCCACCAGGCGTCCCGCCTCATCGACGACCGGGAGCCGCCTGAGCCGCTTGCGCTGCATCAGACGGGCCGCCTCGACCACGGTCCACTCGGGCCGGGCGCACACCGCCGGGGAGGTCATCAGCCCGCGGGCGGTCGTCGCCCGGCTCCTGGCCCGCTCGTGGGACGACAGCCGTGGGGTGATCAGCAGTCCTGCCGGGTCCTCCTGGGCGGCCTCGTTGAGGAGCAGGTCGCCCTCCGAGACGAGGCCCAGCGGCCGGTCCTGGTCGTCGAGGACCGGTACCGAGCTGATGTCGTGCTCGGCGAGCAGCCGGGCGATCTCCTTGAACCCGGTGTCGGGCCCCACGTGCACAACGGCGGAGGTCATCAGCTCTCCGACGATCCGGTGTCGCATCCCGGCTCTCCTCTCGTTCGCGGGCGGTCCCGGTCGGGCCGCCGGTCCCCTTGCTCCGGGTACGTCAACCTTCGCCTTCCCGGCGGACGTTGCGAAGGGCCGTTGGGGTCCAGCGGGACCGGGACCTTCAGCCCGGCACGGTGCGCGCTCCGGACCCGGCTTGCACGGCCGGCCGGTGACCCTCGGGCGCCGGCCCGGAGGGAACCGGGACCACCGGCCCGCCCTGCCGGGACGACCGGATCTGTCCCGCGGCCCACGGAGCCTGGTTGGCTTCGCTGCGGCGCACGGCGCAGGACGGATCCGCCGAACCGGGCGCCCGACGAGACGTCCGAACGAGGAGACCTCCGAGCGGAGAGACCTCCGAGCGGGGAACGAAGAGCCTTGGAGAGGCAAGCGATGAGCACGACGGCCGGGACAGTGACGGCGGCGTCGGACCCGATCACGGACAGCGTGATCCTCTCGGTCACCCGCGACCCGGTGGCCCGATCCACCACGGTGCGACTGCGCGGCGAACTCGACGCGTTCACCACGCACAGCCTGGTTCCGGCGCTGCTCGGCCTGGCGTGCCACGACGACCGGGAGCTGGTGCTGGACCTCTCCGCGGTCGGCTTCTGCGACAGCGCCGGGGCGTGCGCCTTCCTGCGGCTCGACCGCCGTCTCGCGGCCGGTACCCGGCTGCTGCTGCAGGGCGTCCGCCGCCAGCCCGCGCGGGTGCTGCGGCTGCTCGGCCTGCACCGGGCGGTGCCCTGCGACTTCGGCTCCCCGGCCCGTCCCTGAGCGGACGCCTGATCCGGCGCGGCCGCGTCCGGCGTCCGCTCAGGGACGAC
>NZ_JBEYVJ010000837.1:0-1516 GCF_040643935.1 Kitasatospora sp. NPDC047058
CGCCGTGTACGGCTCGCTCCTCGCAGCCTCCGTGGTGGCGACCGCCGGCACCACGGGGAACTTCCCCCGCCTCCAGCTGGTCGGACTCCTGCTGGTCACCGGCGTGGTGTTCTGGGCGGCGCACGTGTACGCGCTGGTCGCCGGCGAGCGGGTCGTCGGCAGGCCGGTCGACCGCCGCGAGGTGCGGCGGGTCGCCGGGCACGAGTGGTCCATCGTGGAGGCCGCCGTCCTGCCCGCGGTGGCGGTGGCGGTCAGCCCGCTCCTCGGCCTCGACCTGGCCAGCACGGCCTGGCTGGCCCTCTCCGTCGCGGTGGCCCAGCAGGTCGCCTGGGCGACCCTCGGTGCGGTGCGGGCCGGCGCGACCCGCCGGATGGCGATCGGCGAGGGTGTCGCCAACCTGCTGCTCGGCCTGGTCATCGTGGCCGCCAAGGCGGCGCTGGGGCACTGACCCCCGGCCGCCGCGCCCGGGCCGACGGCCTGTGGGCCCCGAGGGGCGGGGGAGAGGTCAGGCAGGTGTGCGCCGCGCGAACGCGTTCCCGAGTTCGTCCATCGACGCGCGGACGACGCCCGGCAGGTCCGGTCCGTGCGGCTCGCGGATCCAGTGCGCGAAGGCGGTCCTGAAGACGGCGATCCCCGTCTCGGCGGCCAGGCTCGCGGCCGGCTCGGGGACGCCGCGCCCGCGCAGCGCGTCGGCCATCGCGGTGGCGAGCCCGGCGAGCTTCGTCAGCTCGCGCTCCCTGAGTTCGGCGTTGGCCGAGATGACGGTGTCGCGGAGCCGGACCCGCTCGGGGTTCTCCTGGAGCACCGCACCCAGTGCCTCGACGGCCGTGCCGACCGCGTCCATCGGTGCCGCACCGGCCGGGGCGTCGGCGATGGCGCGGGCCAGCAGCTCCCGGACCATGTCCGTGCCGTGGAACAGCACTTCGCGCTTGTCGGCGAAGTGCCGGTAGAACGTGCGCTCGGTCAGCCCGGCCCGCGCGGCGATCTCCGCCGCCGTGGTCCGGTCGAACCCCTGCTCGCCGTAGAGCGCCAGTGCCGCCTCTGCCAGCCGGCCGCGTGCGTTCGGCTCCCATCGACTCATGCGGTGATCCTACGCGATGACAGTCACTGACATCACGGGGTAGGCTGACGACAGTCACTGACATCACTTGTGGAAGGCTCATCCCATGCGGGTATTCCTCACGGGCGCGTCCGGCTGGATCGGCTCGGCCGTCGTCCCCGAACTCATCGGCGCCGGCCATCAGGTCCTCGGGCTCGCCAGGTCGGACTCCTCGGCCGCCGCCGTCACCGCCGCCGGAGCCGAGGTGCTGCGCGGCGACCTGTCCGACCCGGACACCCTGCGTGCCGGGGCCGCCGACGCCGACGCGGTCGTCCACCTCGCCTTCGACCACGACTTCACGCGGACCGACGCCTCGAACCGCTAGATGCTCTTCTCGGAGCGGACCGGGGTGTCCACCGTGCTGTTGAAGCCGAACTTCTCGGCCTGCGCCCGCAGCTTGTCCCTGCCCAGCTCGGC
>NZ_JBEYVJ010000838.1:0-1514 GCF_040643935.1 Kitasatospora sp. NPDC047058
CAGCTCGTGGGTGTCGAATCCAGCCGAGCAACAGGAGGCCCCTGGTGCCGCAGTCTTCCGTGTCCGTGTCGCTGTCGTCCAACTCCGTTCCCCTGTCGTGTGATTGTCTCGCTCACCGGTTCGGGAACGCCGGGAACCGCCCGCACAGGCGTCCGAGGTACCCCTCGGACATGAGCGACACGGAGTGGGCAGTCGTGCGCGACGCAATGCCCGTGCCTGCCTGGCTGGAGGGTCGCGGCGGGCAGCCGGAGGGCTACTGCCACCGGCAGCTGGTCGACGCGGTGCGCTACCTGGTCGCTGGCGGCATTGCCTGGAGGGCGGTGCCCGCGGACTTTCCCGCATGGGACCGCGTCTACGCCTTCTTCCGGCGCTGGCGGGACAAGGGCCTGGTCGCCGAGTTCCACGACCGGCTGCGCGACCGGGTCCGCGAGGCGGCGGGCCGTGACCCGGAGCCGACCGCCGGGATCATCGACGCGCAGTCGGTGAAAGGGGCGGCGTCGGTGCCGGCTGCCAGCCGGGGGTTCGACGGCGGGAAGAAGGTTAACGGCCGCAAGAGGCACATCGTCGTGGACACCCTCGGGCTGCTGCTGGCCGTGATGGTCACCGCGGCATCCGTCACCGACCGCGAGGCCGGCCGGACACTGCTGGAGCGGCTGCGTGAGAGGCACTGGCGCATCTCGCTGGTGTGGGCCGACGGCGGCTACACCGGACGCCTGGTCGACCTCGCCCGCGATGCCCTGCGGATCGCGCTGACGGTGGTCAGACGCACCGACGACACCACGGGCTTCGTCGTGCTGCCGAAAAGGTGGCTGGTGGAACGGACGTTCGCCTGGCTGATGCACTCACGCCGCCTGGCCCGCGACTACGAGACCCGCACCGACACCTCCGAAGCGATGATCCGGTGGTCGATGAGCATGGTCATGAGCCGCCGGCTCGCCCGGTGAGCAGACGGAACATTCCCGGGCGTTCCTCAGCCAGCCAGCCCCGCGCGGCCAAGCGCTTCACCTTCGACCGCACCCCCTCCACCTTCGCCGCGACCACCTCCAGACCCAGGGCCGCCGCGAGCTGGCGACAGTCCATCTCCTCCCCGCTCCCCGCAAGGACATCCACGAGCCGCTGGTAGTCCGGCGCCAGCGAGTCGAGAGCGAGCCCTTCCCGCCAGACGGGAACCATCGAGCCGGGCACCGCCCCGGCGACTCGCGCAGGCCGTTCAACGGCCACCCCGACCGACGGCGCCTCCTCGCCTGCAGCAGGTTCTGCCAGGACTTCCGCCACCGCCTGACGGGCAACCACGAACCGCTCCCACGCGGCTTCCGCCTCCCGCAGCTCGGCCTGCAGGACCTCAACCCGCTGCCGAGCAGCACGCTCGCGCTCCTCCAGCAGCCCCATCACCGACGGCATCCGGCACCTCCACCGAAGAGACGACACGACACCCCGTCCCTGCCACCGATACACCGGCACTATGCCTGACCAGCGAAAACGCACCCGTCACTATCGGAAAGACAACGGCTTCT
>NZ_JBEYVJ010000839.1:0-1513 GCF_040643935.1 Kitasatospora sp. NPDC047058
CCTCGGGCTCGGCGGCGCGGCGCTCTGCCGCTCGGTGTTCGACCGGCTGCCCGGAGAGGGACGCTGGGGCGGCGCGCTGCTGGCCGACGGCAACGTGGGCATCGGCGGCGACCCGGCGGCACTGCTGGAACGCTGCGCCGAACTGCTGGCCCCGGGAGGGACGTTGCTGGTCGAGGTGGCCGGAGAGGTGGTGGACGAGCGCTGCACGGCGCGGGTCGAGGGCCCCGACGGACGCCTCGGCCCGCCGTTCCCGTGGGCCCGGGTGGGGGCGGACGCGGCCGCACGCTACGGCGGGCGGGCCGGGCTGGTCGAGACCGAGCGCTGGACGTCGTACGGGAGGCGGTTCGTGGCGCTGGTGAAGGGGTGAAGGGGTGAGGACTGAGCCGAGCGGGTCGATCCGGTCGGCCCCGCTCGGCGTGGTTCAGTGGTTCAGACGGCGCCGAACTCCCCCGCCCGGACGGCGGTCACGAACGAGCGCCAAGCCTCGGCAGGGAAGACGAGAGCGGGCCCGGAGGGGTCCTTGGAGTCACGGACGGGCATGAGACCCGAGAACCCGTCACTGACCTCAATGCAGCCGCCCTGACCATTGCTGTAGGTGCTCTTACGCCACTGAACACCGCTGAGGTCAACGGACATGGTCCTCGAAGTCCTTCCGTACTCTGCGAATGAAGGCCAACGATGCCCTCTGGGACAGCGCCTCGACCTGCAGCCGATCGTAGCTGCTCACCCAACGCCCTACCGTTTCAGCATCTCGCTCAAGATACCCACGCTGAAGGGTCTCCGTGTACCCGATTGTGCGCCGGTCCGGAAGCGTCAGCAGAACGAGCGGGTAGTTGAGCGGCCGGTCCTCCCCCAAGTCCAGCGGGGCGACTTGGAGAATGACCGCTGGCCGGCTGGCCATCGCTTCGAGATGCAGCAGCTGCTCGATCATCACCTCGGCACCGCCGATCGGCCTCAACAGGCAGGTGGCGTCGAGGACTACCTGAACGCTTGGCGACTGAGCATCGGCAAGGCGACCCTGCCGCGACTTGAGGAAGGTCAGCCTCTCAGCGGCCTGGGCAGGTGTCGAATTCCCCTGCCGCACCGCGGCCATTTCGTAGGCTTCGGCGTAGGACTGGACCTGCAGCAAACCAGGGATGACGCCGATCTCGAACAGACGTATGGCCGAAGCGCGTGACTCGTGCTCCGCGAACTCGGGAAAGCCCTCGATCAGCACGCTGTGCTCCAGTTGGTCGAGCATCAGCTCGATCGTCCCCCCGGTCTCCAGAACGCGGTCGGCCTCCTGGGCGAGCCTCCGGCTCGGCGGTTCCACACCTCGTTCAATTCGCGAGATGTAGGACGCGGAGAATCTGATGAGCTCGCCGAGCTGAGCCTGCGTGAGGGCACGGGACTCCCGCGACCTGCGAAGTTGAACACCCAGCGCCGCACTTGGCGATGACGCTGGATCAAGTTCTCGACGGTTCATGGAACTCCTCAACTGAACCCATGCCAACTCGTCAGTTCCAAGGCTTCC
>NZ_JBEYVJ010000840.1:0-1506 GCF_040643935.1 Kitasatospora sp. NPDC047058
GTTTTTATTTTTACGGCGACCACCGTGTTCTACACCTTTGGTGTTACTCTCTTTCCCTACAGGAGGCTCTTCCGATCTTGGCTCGCGGGCGGCAGGTTCCTGTTCTCCGCCGAGCAGCCCGGGCTGCGCCGCCTGATCGACCTGACGTCCTTAGGCTGGGACCCGCTCGTCGCGGGTGACGCCGGCCTGGAGATCGGCGCGACCTGCACCATCCGCGACCTGTACGCCTTCGAGCCGCCGCGTGACTGGCTCGCGGGCGGCCTGCTCGCGACGGCCTGCGAAGCGTTCCTGTCCTCGTTCAAGGTGTGGAACGCGGCGACCGTCGGCGGCAACATCTGCCTGTCGCTGCCCGCCGGCCCGATGATCACGCTGACCGTCGCCCTGGAGGCCGGGTACGAGCTGTGGGCGCCCGACGGGTCGACCCGCGTCGTCGACGCCCTCCACTTCGTGACCGGCAACAACCGCAACATCCTCGCCCCCGGCGAACTGCTGCGCCGCATCAGGATTCCGGCGGGCGCCCTGCGCAAACGCACCGCGCACCGCCGCTTCACGCTGACCCACCTCGGCCGTTCGACGGTCTTCCTGATCGGCACCCAGACGCCCGGGACGAACGACCTGCTGCTCACCGTCACCGCCGGCACCACGCGGCCGGTGCGGATCGCCTTCGACAGCATGCCCGACGCGCGGACCCTCCAGCACAGCATCGACGTCATCCCCGCCGACGTCTGGTTCGCCGATCCGAACGGGACCCCCGATCACCGGCGCCACCTGACCAAGTACTTCACCGAGGAGATCCGGCACGAACTCGTGGCTGGGGCCCGGCATGACCTTCATCGTGAACGGCAGGAGCTTCGACGAGCAGCCGGAACCCGGGCAGTGCCTGCGCACCTTCCTCCGCTCGCTCGGTCACTTCGGCGTCAAGAAGGGGTGCGATGCGGGCGACTGCGGTGCCTGCACGGTCTGGCTGGACGGCGAGCCGGTGCACAGCTGCATCACCCCCGCGTTCCGCGCGGATGGTCACGAGGTGACGACGATCGAGGGCCTCGGGTCGCCGGGTGACCTGCATCCGGTGCAGCGGCGGTTCCGTGACGCCCCGGGATTCCAGTGCGGCTTCTGCACGGCCGGGATGATCATGACGTCGGCCGCGCTCACCGAGGCCCAGAAGGACGACCTGCCGCGCGCGTTGAAGGGCAACCTCTGCCGCTGCACCGGCTACCGCGCGATCGAGGACGCCGTGCGGGGCGTCACCGGCGTGGAGACGGCGGCCCCGGGGAAGGCCGTGGGGACGAGTGTCGGCGCGCCGGCGGCCGAGGACGTGGTGACCGGTCGCGCCGAGTTCACCATGGACGCCCGTCCCGAGGGCATGCTGCACCTCAAGGTGCTGCACTCACCGCACGCGCATGCCCGGATCGTCTCGGCCGCCTCCCGGGCCACCCGGTCCTGCGCCGCACCCTCCCGGGCGAGCGACCGCAGCGCGGCGAGCATCGCCGGGGTGGAGCGGCTCCC
>NZ_JBEYVJ010000841.1:0-1503 GCF_040643935.1 Kitasatospora sp. NPDC047058
CCCCGTTCTCTACTCGTCGACTCGTTACCGGCTTCTCCTCGTCTGCAGCGTGCCCGGCCCCGCCGGAATTCCCGCTCCGGCCGGGCGTCGTGCGGCCGCCGCACCCGGTGAACGCCCGGCGACCCGCCGGAGTGCCCCCGGCGGCCCGTCGGAGTGCCGTCCCGACCATGATCGCATCCGAGCGGAAACCCGCTGGTCACGGGCGTCCGCACGCCCCTCCGGAGGCGGGTCGGGCCTGCTGGCGCGCCCATTCGTGTGCCGCGAAGTGACGCACCGCCTTCTGACGGGTATCGTCCTCTCGCTGCCTCGCATCGTCGCGTCGTCGTCACGTCGTCCGTAACGCCGTCGATCACGTCCCGGCCCGGTGCTCGGCCAGCCACCCACGACGCATCTTGCCTTCACCTGGCCGCCTGCTTCCCTTCGCGCTCTCGTTTCCTCCTCGGCCATTTCGCGGACGCACACTGTCCCCTCGCTCATCCCGCCGGACCGGTCCGTCGACCCGTGTCCGTTCCGGCACCCGCGCTGCCCGCCTCCGGGCCGCCGCCCCCACCCCGCTCGACCGGCCTCCGGCGTGCACGGGCATGGACGGGCGGCCTCCGGGGCCGGGGCGAACGTCCACTGCAGCCCGTGCCGTACCCCGGCGCGGGACGCATCCTCCGACCGATGAAGGACCGAAGGTTCCGTGCCCGTACCTGTCATCCTCACCGGCCGCACCGTGCGGCTGGAGCCCCTTGCCGCGCACCATGCCGAGGCCATCGCCGAGGCCGGCGCCGAGGACCGTACGACCTACGCCTTCACCCCCGTTCCGCACGGCCTGGAAGCGGCCCGCGACTACATCGCGCGGGCCCTCGCCGACCAGGCCGCGGGCCGGTCGCTGCCGTTCGCGACGGTGAACCTCGCCGACGGCCGGGTGGTCGGCTCCACCCGGTTCCTGGAACTCGACTACTGGCAGGGCCCGGTCGTCTGGCCGCCGGTGCCCGGCGTGCCGTTCGGCGATCCCGCCACGGCCGTCCCGGACGCGGCCGAGATCGGCAACACCTGGCTCTCCCCGCGCGCCCAGGGCACCGGCATCAACACCGAGGCGAAGCTGCTGATGCTGCGGTACGCCTTCGAGGAGTGGCGGGTGCAGCGGATCTCGCTGCGCGCGGACGCCCGCAACCTGCGCTCGCGGGCGGCGATCGAGCGCCTCGGCGCCACCTCGGAGGGCGTCCGCCGGGCGCACTCGCGCGGGCTGGACGGCGTGGTGCGCTCCACCGCGTTCTACTCGATCCTCGACTCCGAGTGGCCCGCCGTGCGGGACATCATCGAGCTGCGGATCGCCGCCGCCACCTCGCCGAGCGCCCCGGACCGGGACATCAACCAGGAGTGCCTTAGACACGGCGGCGGCTCCGGGCACCTGATCACGGCCTGACGGGCCCGGGCCCGAGAACCGGCGGCGGCCCCGCCGGGGCCGGCGCCGGCCCGGGCAGCTCGGTGACCTCCATGGCGTCGCTGAACACCAGG
>NZ_JBEYVJ010000842.1:0-1503 GCF_040643935.1 Kitasatospora sp. NPDC047058
CTCGACCGCGGGCCGGACGCGGTTCCAGCGACGGCTCTGCCTCCGTTCGCGCTGGTGGACGCCCTGCCCGAGGCGGCGGTCGAACAGGCGCGGTTCTGGGAACGGCACGTGGCGGAGGTGGTGACCGGCCTGCCGCCGGACGCGGAAGAGGGCACATCTCCGCGGCCGGAGTACGACCCGGCCTGGCGGACGCTGGTGGAGCGCGAGGCCGCCAAGGTCGCCGAGTTGACGGCCGCCGGGCAGCAGATCAGCAAACGGACCTTCCTGCGGATGCGGCAACGCTACGAGGCCGAGGGCTTGTGGGGTCTGGTGGACGGCCGCTCCCGGAAGCCTCCCGCACCGGTCCCGGGCACCGGCCGGGTGGACGAGCGCATCGTGGACGCGGTCACCCATGCCCTGGCCGGACAGACGGACCTGTCCACCGGCGACCGCAAACGCGTGATGATGCAGACCCAGCAGATCCTCGCCGACCGGCACGGCGAAGGCGAGGTTGAGCTGCCGAAGCGGGCGACGTTCTACCGGCTCGTCAACGGCTTGGCCAAGGCCAACGACGCCTTCGGATCGGCGACGGTTCGGCGCCAGCGGATCCTGCGGCCGACAGGACCGTTCACCCCGTCCACAGCAGCCCGGCCGGGCGAGATCGTGCAGGTCGACTCGACCCGGCTGGACGTGATGGCCGTGCTGGACGACGGGGTGGTAGCCAGGCCGGAGATGACCATCGCGGTCGATGTGACGACACGCACGATCTGCGCGGCCCTGCTGAGGCCGGCAGGCACGAAGGGTGTCGACGCGGCGGTGCTGCTGGCGAAGATGCTGGTGCCGGAGCCGATGCGGCCCGGCTGGAGCCAGACGTTGGCGATGGCGGACTCGATCCTGCCGCACCAGCGGCTGATGGCGGTGGACAAGCGGCTGGAGTTCGCCGCGGCCAAGCCGGTGATCGTGCCGGACACCATTGTTATCGACCACGGCAAGGTCTTCGTCTCGGAGACCTTCTCCTCGGCGTGCTCGCTGCTGGGGATCTCGCTGCAACCCGCGCGTCCCCGGACGCCGACGGACAAGGCGATCGTGGAGCGGACGTTCGCGTCGATCAACTCGCTGTTCTGCCAGTACGTCGCGGGTTACACCGGCTCCGACGTCACCCGCCGCGGCAGCGACCCGGCGGCCGAGGCGGTCTGGACTCTCGCCCAGCTCCAGGACCTGCTGGACGAGTGGATCATCTGCTGGCAGCAGCGGCCGCACGAGGGCCTGCGCAACCCCTACATGCCGGGCCGGATTCTGTCACCGAACGAGTCGTACGCCATCGCCGTCGCCCGCGCAGGCTACCTGCCCGTCGCGTTGTCGGATCACGACTACATCGAGCTACTGCCGGCCGTCTGGCGAGCCGTCAACGACTACGGCGTCAAGGTCGACTACCGGACCTACGACAGCCCTGAACTCAACCGGCTGCGGCGCCAACCGTCCGGCATCAAGGCCAAGCAGGACCTCTGGGAAGTCCTCTACGAC
>NZ_JBEYVJ010000843.1:0-1502 GCF_040643935.1 Kitasatospora sp. NPDC047058
GGCGCCCGTCCACCCGGGGCGGGGTGCTGCCCGAGTCGGGGCGCACGGGGGTGGCGAGCCGTCCGGGGTCCTGGCCGGTGGCCAGCACCGCGCCGATGATCGCGCCGGTCGACGTGCCGACGATCAGATCGGCCTCGCCGAGATCCACTCCGTCGCGGCGCAGTCCGCAGGCCAGTCCGGCCGTCCAGGCCGCGCCGACGGGGCCTCCGGCGCCCAGTGCGAGTGCCCGGTCGAGTGTGGGCATGGTGGTCTCCTCCCGTTAGTGAAACAGGCGTTTCTTGAAACAGTCGTACCATATACTGATGCCGGCTCGGTTCCGCAGGACGGAGAGGAAGATCGACCGTGGGGCGACCCCCAGATCCCGCCCGGCGGGAGCGCACGCTGGCGCGGGCGACCGACTACGTGCTGGCGCACGGCCTGGCCGGGCTGAGCCTGCGGCCGCTGGCCGCGGCGCTCGACACCAGCCCGCGGATGCTGCTCTACGACTTCGGCAGCAAGCAGGAGTTGGTGGCGGCCGTCCTCGCGGAGGCCCGCCGCCGCGGTGCGAGACGGCTGGCCGAGAACCTCCCGCCGGAGGCGGGCTCTCCGGAGGAACACCTGCGCGGCATCTGGGCCTGGATGAGCGCACCGGAGCGCGCCCCGTTCGTCCGGCTGTTCTTCGAGGTGCACGCCGACGGCCTGACCCACCCCGAGAACTACCCGGACCGGGCCGAGGCGATCACGGGCTGGTTCGACACCCTCGGCGCCACGCTCCGCGGCATCACCACCGGCCCTGACGACACCGTCACTCCGACGCTGGTCATGGCCGTCATCCGGGGCCTGCTGTTCGATCTCACGACCACCGGCGACCGCGGCCGCACCGACCGCGCGCTGGACCGCTTCTGCGAACTCCTCCGGCGGTGAGAAGTCGGCTGCCTGCGCGGCCGTTTCGTCTGCCTGCACGGTGGCGGCCCTCCCCGCCGGCGGGGGTGCCTGCGGAGCGGTGGCGATGACCTGAGATCCTCGCTCCGAGGTGTTCGACCGGGGAAGAGGGGGAGGGTCATGGACAACGGCATGCCCGTGGACGTGGCGGAGATGCTTCGGGCGCGGGACGCCCTGGCGTACGACCGGGCGTACCGCGTCCAGCGTGGGTGGACGTACCTGGCGGGGTTCCTGGCGGTCGCCGGGTGGATCTGGGCGATCGGGCTGGCCTTCCTGCCCGCCTCGGTGGAGCGGGCCGGCCGCACGATCGACTGCGGCTCGCCCGTGCTGGTCGACGAGCCCTCCGAGCACAGCAGCCGGTGCGCCTCGGTCGTGGACGGGCGGATCCGGAGCGCGGTCGGTGTCTCCGTCGTGACGATCCCGCTCTCGGCCGCCTGGATCTGGGCGGCGTCCGGCCTCCGGTTCCGGCGGCTGGAGGCGTCGGCCGACGAGGCGGGGAAGTGAGCCGGTAGCAGGAGCAGCGGGGCGGGCGGCCGCCCGCGGACCGGGTCAAGACCGGGTTCGTGGGCGGCCGTTGTGCG
>NZ_JBEYVJ010000844.1:0-1500 GCF_040643935.1 Kitasatospora sp. NPDC047058
CAACGCCGTTCAGTTAGGGCGGCCTGGGCGGCGTCAAGGGTCGATTGTGAGCATGCTGATGCTGATGGTCGCTTTGTAGGTGGCTCGGTCGATGGCGGGTCCACGGGCGTTGTACTTGGAGATCGCTCGTTTGACGATGCGGTCTTTGGTGCGGACCCGCCGGTCGGGCAGGAGCTGGGCCAGGACGTGGCGGCCGATGGCCCCGACCAGGTCGATCACAGTGTCGGCGATGATGCCCGCGGCCAGGATGAGTTGGTCGCGGGCTGCGGACAGGGCGACGGTGAAGCCGGCCCGGTCGGGGTCGGTGCCCGGCACGCTGTCGGTGGCGTCCGTCATCGCGGTCCGCAGTGCCTGGTAGGTGACCAGCAGGGCCCAGATCTCCTGTTCGACCCCGGTCGGGGTGCGGGCACGCAGGACCCGTCCTTGGAGGATCGTGGACTTCAGTTCCGCGTAGGCCGTCTCGACCTCCCAACGCTCGTGGTAGAGCCGGACGAGCTCGGCGGCCGGGTGGGCCGACGGATCGGTGAGGGTGGTCAGCAGCCGGTAGTGGCCGGTGCGGGCCCCTTTGGACGTGACGATGCTGATCTCGGCCTCGATGACGCGCACGGTCAGAGCGCCGAGCCGGGCCAGGAACGAGCCGTCCCGGCAGCGGGCCACCGGTGGCAGCTTCCGGCCGGACTTGCACCGCACCAGCAGGTGCGCGCCGGTTGCGGCCAGGCGGTTCAGCAGACCGGCGGCGGCGAAGTTGCGGTCGGCCAGCAGCAGCATCCCCGCGCGCAGATCGCCCGTCAGCCGGCCGGCGTACTCAAGCTCACCGGTGGTGGCCGGGCCGAACGCCGCCCCGATCACCGACCTCGTGCCGCAGGCCACCAGCGCGGCCAGCCTCACCTGCGGATAGCCGCCGCTCCCGTGGTTGCACCGCTGCTTGGCGAACACCGCAAGATTTGCCGCAGCGTCCGGCACCGGCAGCAGCGTCCCGTCGACCGCCACGACCAGCAGCCCGCGCCACCGTGTCTGGACGGCGGTCGTGGCGGCCGGGCCGCGTACCAGGTCGAACAGCGCCTTCATCGGTGCGGCTCCCAGACGCTGGCGGGCCTGCCGTAACGCGCTGCCGCTCGGTCTGGCGGGTGCCAGGTCCGCCAGACCGGCGCACATCCGGTCGAAGACCTGCCGGTAGCCCAGCCCGGCGAGCAACGCTCCCGCCAGCAGCAGATATACGGTGACCCGCGCCGGCACCAGCCGGACCCGCTGCTGGACCCTCTTCGTCTCGGCCAGCACCTCATCGACCATCTCGAACGGCACGATCCGGGTCAACTCGCCGATATGACCTGGCGCGAACGCCCCGTCGGCTACCCCGGCCGTCCGCGTTATGGCAGCCTGTTCCAACAGTGGAGCTCCCGTGGTGAGGATGTCTTGGAGGACAGACCTCTTCTACGGGAGCTCCGCTGCTTTGCCTACCGGCCTTGACATGCAGGCCCCACGCTTAACTGAACGGCGTTG
>NZ_JBEYVJ010000845.1:0-1500 GCF_040643935.1 Kitasatospora sp. NPDC047058
GCCGTCCGGCAGATCCTGATCCGATGGAGTCCCACCACGTCCTCCGACCGTCCCACCTCCGAGGTCAAGGCGTACCAGCGGCACCTGCGTGAGGTTTGTCGGCGCTGACGGAGAGCAGTGGCGTGTCGGCGTGGGCGGCGGCGGACGGGAGGAGCAGACCGACGACGAGGGCCAGGATCGCGGTAAGGCCGAAGCGGCTCACATGTGTTCTGCGCATGACCAGGAAGCGTAGGAGCCGCCGCCGCGTCGGGGGCCGCTCTCCGCCCGGGCCCGTACTGGCATATGACAGTGGAGCGGACGCGGCGGGTCATTGCCTCCGCTCGGTCTTCCCCGCACCGCCCCGGGGTGGGCCGGCCCCCCTTACCCTCCGGCCCGGCCCCTTCGTCCTCGCGCTCCGCCGGCCCTCCGGTCCGCTCCCGTCCCCACCCCGCCCCCGCCCGCGCCCGCCGCAGCGGCGGCGGCGCGCTCAGGCCGACGGCGGCAGGACGTCGCAGAGGGCGGTGACCGCCGCCTGGTAGGCGTGGTCGGGCGGGGTGGCGTACCCGACCACCAGGCCGTCCGTCGACGGCATCGTGTCCGGCCCGGTCTGCGGGTGCCGGTAGTCCGCCAGCCCGTCCACGGCCAGCCCCCGGTAGGCGGCCGCCTTGAGCACCGACCGCTCGGTGCCCGGCGCGAGCCGGAGCACCGCGTGCAGGCCGGCCGCGATGCCGGACACCTCGATGTGCGGCGCCCGCGCGGCCAGTGCCTCCACCAGGTGGTCGCGGCGTTCCCGGTAGCGGCGGCGCATCCGCCGGACGTGCTTGTCGTAGCCGCCCGAGTCGATGAACTCGGCGAGCGTCAGCTGGTCGAGCGCGCTGGACCAGCCCTCGCGCTCGCCCTTGGCTGCCAGCACGCGGTCCACCAGGTCGTCGGGCAGCACCATCCAGCCGATGCGCAGCGCCGGCGAGAGGCTCTTGCTGGCGGTCCCGAGGTAGACCACCCGCTCCGGGTCGAGGCCCTGGACGGCCCCGATCGGCTGGCGGTCGTAGCGGAACTCCCCGTCGTAGTCGTCCTCCAGCACCAGCCCGCCGTTCCCGCGCGCCCAGTCGATCACCGCCGCGCGACGGTGCGCGTGCAGCGGACCGCCGGTCGGGAACTGGTGGGCGGGGGTGAGCAGCGCCGTCCGGACCTCCGGGTGCCCCGCCAGCCTGCCGACCTGCGCGCCGTCCTCGTCCAGCGGCAGCGGCACGGTGGTCACGCCGGCCCGGGCCAGCAGCCCGCGGTGGAAGGCCAGCCCGTACGCCTCGACGGCCAGCGGGCCGCTGTCGCGGGCGGGCAGGACGGCGGAGGCGCCGTCGAACAGCAGCCGCAGCGCGTGGGCGAACCCGGAGCAGATGACGATCCGCTCCGGATCGGTGCGCCTGAAGTGGTCCAGCCCGGCGGTACGTTGCAGGGCACGGTCGAGCTGTCCGGGGGGACGGTCGAGGCGGACATCCGGGGGATCACCCTGACGCTGGTCGC
>NZ_JBEYVJ010000846.1:0-1487 GCF_040643935.1 Kitasatospora sp. NPDC047058
AGTAGCAGCGCCGCGCAGACCAGGTTCTCCAGCGGGCCGGCCGCCGAGATCAGGCTGTGCTTGAGCCGCCCCTGGATCCGGTGCCGCTCGATCCAAGGCGGAGGCCCGGGCCAGGAGCGCGACCCCGGTCAGGCTCGTGCTCCGCCGGATCGCGAACGTCTTCGTGCCGCTGATCCCCGCGTTGATCGGCTGCGGCATCGTGGCCGGCGTCAACGGCGCGCTCGCCAACCTCGGTTGGGCCCCCGCGCTGGTGCCGGCCCTCACCGCGATCTCCTCGGGGTTCATGTCCCTGCTCGCCGTCTTCGTCGGCTGGAACACGGCGAAGGAGTTCGGCGGCACACCCGTGCTGGGCGGTGCCGTGGCCAGCGTGATCGTCTACGCGGGGGTCACCAAGGTGGAGGCCTTCGGCCACCCCCTCGCGCCGGGCCAGGGCGGGGTGATCGGAGCGCTCGCCGCCGCACTGCTGGCGGTCCAGGTCGAACGGCGGACCCGGCGGCTGATGCCCGACGCCCTCGACGTCCTGCTCACACCGACGGTCACCGTGCTCGTCAGCGGCCTGGTCACCCTGTTCGGCCTGATGTTCCTCGCCGGAGAGGTCTCCACGGCGATCGGCGACCTCGCCACCTGGCTGCTGTCCCACGGCGGCGCCCTGGCCGGGCTGGTGCTCGGGGGCCTGTTCCTCCCGCTGGTCATGCTCGGCCTCCACCAGGCGCTGATCCCGGTCCACACCACCCTGATCCAGCAGCAGGGCTCCACCACGCTCCTGCCGATCCTCGCCATGGCCGGGGCCGGGCAGGTCGGCTGCGCCGTCGCCGTCTACCTGCGGCTGCGCGGCAACGCCTCGATCCGGGCGACCATCAGGTCCGCACTCCCCGCGGGGTTCCTCGGCATCGGCGAGCCGCTGATCTACGGGGTCTCGCTCCCGCTCGGGCGCCCGTTCGTCACGGCCTGTCTCGGCGGTGCCTGCGGCGGCGCCGTCGTGGGGCTGCTGGGCCAGCTGGGCACCACCGTCGGCTCGACCGCCATCGGCCCCTCCGGCTGGGCGCTGTTCCCCCTGCTGACCGGCTCACGCGGTTTCGGGGCCGGCGCGGCCGTCTACGCCGCCGGCCTGGTGACCGGGTACGTCACCGGCCTGCTGGCCACGTACTACTTCGGCTTCACCCGGGAGATGCTCGACGAGCTCGGCGCCCGCGCACCGGAGCAGCGTCCGGCCGTCGGCGCCGCCGCCCGCACCGATGCCCCCGAGCCCTCGGGCCCCGGTCTCGACACACCTGCGGCCCCGTAGCCGCAGCCGCAGCCGGGACACCGGGCCGGCGGCCGGCCTGCCGGGTGGCAGGCCGGCCGCAGCCACCCGCCGGGGGGGGGGGGCGGCCGGGGCCGGCGGGGGGGGGGGGGGGGGCCGGGGGGGGGGGGGGGGGGGGGCGGCGGCGGGGGGGGGGGGCCCCCCCCCCCCCCCCGGCCCGGCGAGGACCCCCCCCGCCCCACCC
>NZ_JBEYVJ010000847.1:0-1482 GCF_040643935.1 Kitasatospora sp. NPDC047058
TAGGCCCTGTCCGGCCGATCTTGCCGGGCGCACGACGCCGGGCATCCCGCCTGGACGCACGCCCGAATCGCCCAAGTACGTCCAGTACGAGGACGATCCGGTCGTACGCCCAGCCGTGCGCCCAACGCCGCGCGCTGATCCGACAAGATCGACCGGACAGGACCTAGCGGAACGCCCGGGGCCCGGCACTCTCCCCCCGGAGGAGTGCCGGGCCCACCGGGCCGTCAGGAGGCGTCAGCCCAGCAGGTGCCGCAGCCGTTCGCCCGCCGAGCCCAGCACCGCGCGGGCCTCGGCCAGCCGGCCGGGCGTCACGCCGCCGTCGCGGGCCGCGTCGCGGACCTGGTCGCGGAAGCGGTCGAGCAGCCGCTCCAGCTCCCGGGCCGGGTCGCCGGCCGGGTCGGTGGCCGTCCACCCGGGCAGGTCGGCCGGGTCGGTGCCCATCGGCTCGTCCTTGTCCAGGTCGATCCGGGTGACGGTGATCCGCTCGCCCGGCGCGGCCGGGTCCGGCGCCGGGTGCCCCCAGCGGGCCGCGTCGGCCAGCCCGGACAGGCCCCTGGTCAGTTCGGAGAGCCCCTCGGCCAGCCCGGTCGGCCAGTCCCCGCGGGCGGCGTGCTCGCGCACCTGCTGCTCGACCCGGCGCTTGATCCGCAGCGCCTCCTGCTGTGCGGCGGTGCGGGCGGCCTTGGACTGCTCGCGCAGCCGGCGGGCCTCCTCCTCGGCGGCCTTCGCCTTGGCCTTGGCCGCCTTCTCCTGCTCCTTGGCCCGCTTGGCCTGCTCCTTGGCCTGCCGCTTGAACTGGGCGAACTCGTCCTTGGCGCGCTGCCAGGCCTCCCGGTCCCCCCACGGACCGGCCCACGGGTCCCCGCCGCCCTCGGCGGGCTCCGGCCGGGGCGCCTGCTTCGCCGCACCCCACAGCTCCTCGCGCAGGTCCTTGGCGCTGTCCCGGACGTCCTCGCGGATCGCCCCGGCGAGCTGGACGACCGAGTCGCGGATCTCCAGCTCCAGCTCGTCCAGCTCGCCCTGGCGGGCCGCCAGCTCGGCGCGCCCGGCGTCGGTGAGCCGGTAGACCTTGCGGCCGCCCTCGGTGCTGTGCGCGACCAGGCCCTCCTGCTCCAGTTTGGCGAGCCGCGGGTAGACGGTGCCGGCCGAGGGCGCGTACAGGCCCTGGAACCGCTCCTCCAGGAGGCGGATCACCTCGTACCCGTGCCGCGGGGCCTCGTCGAGCAGCTTCAGCAGGTAGAGCCGGAGCCGGCCGTGGCCGAAGACGGGGCTCATGTCAGGCCTCCTTGGTGAAGTCGGGGCCCTTGCCGAGGTCCGGGCCGGCCGGCAGCTCCTTGACGAGCACCGGGCCGTCGTCCTCGGCGTCGGGCCGGTGCAGCACCGTGACGGCGCCGGAGACGGTGGTCACCGAGAGGTTGCCGACGCCGTCGCCGAGCTGGCCGGAGAGGCGCTTGGCTCCCCAGCTGCCGCCGACCTTGAGCT
>NZ_JBEYVJ010000848.1:0-1482 GCF_040643935.1 Kitasatospora sp. NPDC047058
GCGAGCGCAGACCGGCGGTGCTGAACAGCTCTGCCGGGTAGTAGCCGATCCAGACACCGTTCACCCTGACCCACCAGTTGCCCTTCCAGAGCTGGACCTTGAGGGGCAGCACGAACTGTTCGGCGTCAAAGCGGCTGAGCGGGGTGATCGACGCGCCCGGGTGGATGGTGTCGGCGACCTGGACCCAGCCCTCGACGTTCTGGTTATAGCCGCCCAGGCCCTTGCCGAACTTGGTGTAGTTGTTGGTGGTGTAGAAGACGAACAGGTGCGGCACCCAGTCACCGTAGATGTCGCGGTACTCCTGGCAGCCGACCTCGATCGTCTGGTGGTCGGTGCCGGAGCCCCGGGTGAGCAGGAGCTGCCCGAGCGAGAATTCGTCGGAACGGAAGACGTACGGGTCCCACGCGTTGATGTATCCGTCCGTGCCGTAGCACGTCACCACCTGGGCGGTGGCGGCGTACTTGTGGTCGCCGCTCTCGGTGGGCGGGACGATCTCACGGGCGTCGGCGGGCAGACCGACCCGGTTGGCGTGCCGCCCCTTGGCGAGCCAGTCGTTGAGGGCAACGGTGGGGGCGATCAGCTCGATCGGGAGCCGTACGGCCGGAACCGTGCCGGGCGGGCCCAACTCGGCTCCCTCCCGTTCGAGCTCGAACTGGACCGGACGCTCCCGACGCTCTCCGGCAACAGGCTCGAACGGGATGTTCTCGCTCGGCGGCTCGGCCGGCCGCTCGCCGGAAAGCTGGGACTCGACCGGGATCCAGTCCAGCTGAATCCCGCCCCGGGTGACGGTTTGTGCGATGACCTCGCGCCGCGCGTACAGGTCGGAGAGGTACTGGTGGATTTCCTCAAGCCGAGCGGCGGCCGCCTTGGCGCTCTCCTCCAGGCTGGCACGACGCCTGGGCCTGTCGGTGTCAGCGTCGTCGTCGCGCTCCGCGTTGCGTTCGGATCGTCCCTCGGCCATGCGCCGGCCCACCTTCCCTGTGACGTGCCGCCGGACGCCCGACCATAGCACTCCGCAGTCGTGTGGATGCGTACGGCACTCACGCGAGTCCGCCTGCCGCGCCCGTCCAGGACGGCACGGCCCGTGGGAGCGGACGTTCCGTGCAGGGTTTTCTCGACACATCGCGCAACCCGATGGGCCGACCCCTGCGCACCCCCTGCACACGACGCCAAGTAGGCCTTGCAGATCGACGCGTCAGGCGCTCCGGCCGGCCTCGGCCCCAGAGGTACGGCCGGCAGAAATCCGGTACCTGGACCTCCGCAGGCTGGGCTAGGTTCGGACACCGCGGGCCGCCCGCCCGCACGGATGAGGAATGGAGAGTGGCGTGAACGACAGCGCCCCATCGAAGGAGCTCCGGACAGCCGCCGAGCTGTTAGCGGAGTTCCGGCCGCGGAGCGAGAGGGGATTGTCCCCGATCGCCGAGCCGGACGACTCGATCGTGACCGAGACGGCCGCCCCGGTGCTCGTCCTGCACGTCCAGG
>NZ_JBEYVJ010000849.1:0-1475 GCF_040643935.1 Kitasatospora sp. NPDC047058
GGCCCCCGGTCCGGGCCGCCCGGCCTGAGACCTTGGCCACCCGCGGCCGCCCCCGACGGTGCCCGCCGGCCGCCCCGGCGGTGGCCCGAACCCGCCGGTCGCCCCCGGCCACGCCCGCCGGATGGCCGGAGGACCGGGATGCTCTGTACCAGAATGGCCCTTATGGATCTTCGAGTGTTCACCGAACCCCAGCAGGGCGCGAGCTACGAGACGCTGCTGCGGGTCGCCCGGACCGCCGAGCAGCTCGGCACCTTCAGCGCCTTCTTCCGTTCCGACCACTACCTGAAGATGGGCGGGGTCAGCGGCCTGCCGGGCCCGACCGACGCCTGGATCACCCTGGCCGGCCTCGCCCGGGACACCGACACCATCCGGCTCGGCACCCTGATGACCGCCGCCACCTTCCGGCTGCCCGGCGTCCTCGCCATCCAGGTCGCCCAGGTCGACGCGATGAGCGGCGGCCGGGTCGAGCTGGGCCTCGGTGCCGGCTGGTACGAGGAGGAGCACACCGCCTACGGCATCCCCTTCCCGAAGGAGAAGTTCGGCCGGCTGGAGGAGCAGCTGGCGATCGTCACCGGGCTCTGGAACACCAAGCTCGGCGACACCTTCGACTTCGCGGGCGAGTACTACCGGCTGACCGACTCGCCGGCGCTGCCCAAGCCCGCCCAGGAGCGGATCCCGATCCTGGTCGGCGGCACGGGCCCGACCCGCACCCCGGCGCTGGCGGCCCGCTTCGCCGACGAGTTCAACCTGCCGTTCACCTCGGTGGAGGGGACCGCCGCCCAGTTCGGCCGGGTCCGCGCCGCCGTCGAGCAGGCCGGCCGCGCGGCCGGCGACCTGGTGTACTCCAACGCCCTGGTCGCCTGCGTCGGCCGTGACGACGCCGAGGTGGCCCGCCGGGCCGCCGCGATCGGCCGCGACGTGGACGAACTGAAGGCGAACGGCCTGGCCGGCACCCCTGACGAGGTGGTGGAGAAGCTCGGCCGCTACGCCGAGGCCGGCACCGAGCGCGTCTACCTGCAGATCCTCGACCTGGACGACCTCGACCACCTGGAGCTGGTCGCCGCCCGGGTCTCTCCGCAGCTGGGCTGACCGCCCTCCGGGCCCGTCCGGCCCGTTCCCGCACCGTCGTCACCCCGCTCCTCGGCCGGGGTGACGGCGGTGCGGTGCTGTGAGCGGACGGTGAAGGGGCTCGGTCGGCCCGGCGCTGACCACTAGTCTTTACTCTCTCTTGGAGGAGGGAACGCTCCCTCCGACAGGCGCAGGTCGAGGAGCGGGCCCGGGGGAGTCAGGGGGAGTACCGGTGGCGGAGGCGAGGGTGTCCGGGACGGGCCCGTCCGGAACGGGGCTGTCCGGGGCGCAGGTGCCCGTGCAGCGACCGGGGGGCGAGACCTCGCTGCCCCCGCCGCCGGCGCCCAGCACCGCGAAGGCGACCGCCACCGGCGCCATCGAGGAGCCGAACAGCGAGGTCGCGTACC
>NZ_JBEYVJ010000850.1:0-1474 GCF_040643935.1 Kitasatospora sp. NPDC047058
GGGCGGGTTCTAACGATCCCCGCAACACCCTGGAGTTCAGGGAGTTGCGGGGATCGTGGATTTCGGGGTGCTGAGGGCGAGGTTCTTCGAGGCGTTGGACCGGGAGAACGGCAGTGTCACGGGTGCTGCCCGGGCGGTCGGGGTGAACCGTCACACGGCGGCCGGGTGGGCGCGCAAGGCCGGTGTCCGTGGTCGGGGGAAGCCCGGTACGAGCGGGCATCCGGGCCGCGTGGAGTATGACCGGCTTCGCGCCTCGGGGATGCGCAGGCGGGATGCCGCGGCGCGGGTCGGGGTTCATGAGCGCACTGCCCGGGACTGGGACCTCGGGATCCGGAAGATCGGCAACGCGCGCCTGCATCCCGATGGGCGCCGGGTCGACTACACAGCTGGCATGACCAGCACCGTCGCCGTCCCATCGGCGCCGTCCCTTGCGGCGGTCGAGGCCGAGCTGCATCCCCGGTTCCTCACGGTGGCCGAGCGGGAGGTGATCGCCGACCTGCGTCGCCTCGGTCAGTCGCTGCGGGCGATCGGGCGGGCGCTGGGCCGGCCGGCCTCCACCGTCAAGCGTGAAATCGATGCCCGTTCCGTCGGTGGTGTCTACCGGCCGCACAGGGCACAGCGGGCGTGGGCCGGAAGCCGGTCGCGCCCCAAGGACTCCAAGCTCGCCCAGGACGGTCCGCTGCGCGAGTTCGTCGCGGGCAAGCTGCAAGAACAGTGGTCGCCCGAGCAGATCTGTC
Organism: Kitasatospora sp. NPDC047058; assembly: GCF_040643935.1. Lineage (NCBI taxonomy): Bacteria > Bacillati > Actinomycetota > Actinomycetes > Kitasatosporales > Streptomycetaceae > Kitasatospora > Kitasatospora sp. NPDC047058. Next base: position 738 of record NZ_JBEYVJ010000850.1, read on the forward strand.
ACGCTCTGGTCATGGAGTTCCCCGACGACGACAGCATGCGGGTGAGTCCGGAGACTGTCTATCAGGCGGTCTACGTCCAGGCCCGCGGCGGGCTGCGACGCGAGGTCGCACTCGCACTGCGCACCGGGCGCACCCGCCGCAAGCCGCACCGCAGTCCACAGCAGCGCACACCGCGGTTCGTCGACGAGATGGTGATGATCTCCGAACGCCCTGCCGAGGTCGAGGACCGGGCGGTGCCCGGCCACTGGGAAGGCGATCTGATCGTCGGCACCCGCAACGAGAGCGCGATCGTGACCCTGGTCGAGCGCTCTACCCGCTACGTCCTGCTCGGGCATCTGCCCGGCGGGCATACCGCCGCGGAGGTCCGCGACGTGCTGGTGCCCCTGATCCAGACCCTGCCCGGGCACCTGCGAGGCTCGCTGACCTGGGACCAGGGCTGCGAGATGGCCGCGCACAAGCAGTTCACCGTGGCCACGGGAGTGCCGGTCTACTTCTGCGACCCGCACTCGCCCTGGCAGCGCGGATCGAACGAGAACACCAACGGGCTGCTGCGGCAGTACTTCCCCAAGGGCACCGACCTGTCCGTGCACAGCCCCGAAGACCTCGAACACGTCGCCCAGAAACTCAACGGCCGACCACGCAAAACGCTCGGCTGGAGAACTCCAGCCGAGCGCCTGCGTGATCTACTGACGACCGCGTAAGCCATCAGGTGTTGCGAGGACCCCAAGAATCCGCCT